>JAOUPJ010000131.1 GCA_029879945.1 Gammaproteobacteria bacterium | reverse complement strand
GGGTTACCTGATGGGCGAATCACTCTTCACGCTCAATGCTTGGGCGGTACCTTTAACGATTTTCGCCACAGTCGGTGTCATCAACGCCATCAATATGTCCGACGGCGTGGATGGGCTTGCTGGCGGCCTGACGTTGATCAGTCTGGTCTGTTTGGGAATCGTCGCCGGACTCGCCGGACACCAACTCTTCTACCTGTTCGCTGAGCTGATCGTGGTAGTACTGGCCTTCCTGATCTTTAATCTACGCACACCTTGGCGCAAGAAAGCCAAAGTCTTCATGGGCAACGGCGGCAGCATGTTCCTGGGCTTTGTGATGGCCTGGTCGTTGATCAATATGTCTCAGGGCGAACACGCCGTCTTCTCACCCGTCACGGCCCTATGGCTGTTTGCGGTGCCCTTGATGGATACCGTGTGCATCATGTTGAGACGTGTCTTGAAACGTCGCTCCCCCTTCTCACCCGATCGACAGCATTTTCACCACGCGCTACTGCGCGTTGGCTATACTGTGAACCAATCTGTATGGATTATGCTGGGTCTATCAGCTGTGCTCGCTGGATTTGGGCTGATAGGACACTACGGTGGTGTGCCGGAGTCCATCATGTTCTTCTCGTTTGTTGTGTTATTCACGGTGTATTTTGTCGCCATGAACCGCGTGTGGCGGTCACTGACGACGATGGGAAACAGAAAACGCTTACAGCAGCCCAGAAGACGTATTCGCCAAGGCGGTGGTGCAAACTCAGCCAGCTATAAAGCCGCAAAACGCTCTAAAGAATAATCCCCAGGATTTTTCATTTCTCCAGAATAGAATTGATTGTTGATAGCGCTGACTAGATTAGGCTTTGGCGACAACGCCCTTCTTGTCTGTGTTTTCCAGATACCATTGATAGGTGAATTTCAGGCCCTGTTCCAGGCTCGTGGAGGCCTTCCAACCCAGTCCATTGATACGGCTCACGTCCAAAAGTTTGCGTGGAGTGCCGTCCGGCTTGCTTTTCTCGTAGACGATCTCTCCCTGATAGCCCACGGTTCGCTTGATCAAGTCCGCCAGCTCGGCGATGGTCACGTCCTCCCCCACACCCACGTTGATGATTTCTGAAGACTCGTACTTTTCCATCAGAAAGAGGGCCGCATCAGCCAGATCGTCCACAAAAAGAAACTCTCTTTTGGGTGTACCGCTACCCCAAACCACAACTTGGGAACTCCCGTTTTCCTTGGCCTCATGAAACTTTCTCAGCAATGCAGGCAGAACATGAGAGTTGTTCAAGTCAAAATTGTCACCATAGCCATAGAGATTAGTAGGCATCAAGCTAATCCCATTAAATCCGTATTGATCCCGATAGGCCTCGATGGTTTTGATACCGGCAATTTTTGCAATGGCATAAGGCTCGTTGGTGGCCTCCAACGGCCCCGTCAGCAAGTATTCTTCCTTGATGGGTTGCGGGGCCAACTTGGGATAAATGCAGGACGAACCCAGAAACAGAAATTTCCTTACGTCATTCTTGTAAGACGCATCGATGATATTGTTTTGAATCTGCAGATTGTCCATGATGAAATCTGCACGATAGGTGTTATTGGCGTGTATGCCACCCACCTTGGCCGCAGCCATGAATACGTAGTCCGGTTTTTCCTGAGAAAAAAAGGCACGCACTTGTCCCTGATCGCGCAAATCCAGTTGCTTACTGCTTCGCAGCAATAGATTGGAATAACCATCGGCCTGTAGTCGCCGGCAAATGGCGCTACCAACCAGTCCATTATGGCCAGCAATATAGATCTTGGCGTCTTTTTCCATTATTCGTTGGCGACACCACGCAGGGCGACGGCATGACCAGCCTGTTTAAGCGTCTGCTCCTGTTTGGCCATTTCCAAATCATGATCCACCATCATTTTGACCAGCACCTTAAACGGTACATTGGGTTTCCAACCTATGGCATTTTGAATTTTGGTGGGATCGCCCAGGAGGTAGTCTACCTCGGCGGGTCGAAAATAGCGCGGATCGATTTCCACGTGCTTTTCCCAATCCAGATCCAAATTTGAAGCGGCTTCAGTGAGAAATTCTCTAACTGAGAATGCTTCGCCCGTGGCAACCACGAAGTCATCCGGCTTTTCCTGTTGCAGCATCATCCACATGGCTTCGACATAGTCTCCCGCAAAACCCCAGTCACGTTTGGAGTCCAGATTACCCAGATAGAGTTTCTCCTGCAGACCCACTTTGATGCGCGCCAGGGCACGTGTAATTTTGCGCGTTACAAAGGTTTCACCACGACGCGGGGACTCGTGATTAAACAAAATCCCGTTGCTAATAAACATATCGTAAGACTCACGATAATTGACGCCATACCAGTATCCCGCCACTTTGGAAACGGCATAAGGGCTACGGGGATAAAAAGGCGTTGCCTCGCTCTGTGGTGGCTTGGCTGCACCGAACATCTCTGAACTGCCGGCTTGATAGACCTTTACCTTCTGACCATTACGGGTTTGATAATCACGTATGGCCTCTAACAGGCGCAAAGTACCCGTCGCGACGATATCGGCGGTATAAACGGGCTGCTGAAAGGATACCTTCACATGGGACTGTGCACCCAGGTTGTAAACTTCATCGGGCCGCACTTCTTCCAGAATATGGCGTAACGAGGAGCCGTCAGCAAGATCACCGTAGTGAAGGAGAAACCTCACGCCAGGGTTATGGGGATCGTCGTATAGGTGATCGACCCGGTCGGTGTTGAATGTGGAAGCCCTGCGCACAATGCCGTGGACCTCATAACCCTTTTTGAGTAAAAATTCGGAAAGATAGGACCCATCTTGCCCTGTAATACCCGTGATAAGTGCTTTTTTCACTAAAAATCTCCGAGAATGAAGCCAATCCCTGAAGCAAGCCAGGTTTGTGCCGAATAGATCAATTGGACGTATTCTAAGGTATTTTCGGAAAATTAACTAGGCTAGTAAAATCAATTAGTTAGAACTCTCTTTCTTGATCGCACTCGAAATAAAACCAGAAGCAAGAAAAGGGTGATTAGAGAAAGCGCAGCGAAGGAGGGTTGAGACGAGCCCTGTGCAGAACCGCCTTTGCGGGAGGTGGAGACATTGAATTGAAGGTCTACATAGATGGGATCATGGTCTGAGGAACGTGTGTAGCCGCGCTCCTGTACACTCAGCGCCCCTTCTTTCTGGCTCAGTTTTTTATAGCCCAGTGCACTGGGCTCGTCCACATTGATATGCCATATCCCAACTGAATGGACATATTGGACGAATAGCTCGTTGGCGAGCAGGTGGTCCAGGTAGGCGCGCTGAAAATTGAAGGAGTAGGTATAGGCCGATGGCCCGATATATCGGGAGAGTAAGTCTGTATAGTTTTTATTGTGCAGGTATTGGATAGGGTCTTCCTTGGCGTGGGCATTCAGATCGCCGAGCAACAATGCCGGATACTGATCGAGAGGATTCAGCTCTTCCTTGATCCAATTGTTTAGAGCGATAGAAGACGCCAGCCGCGCGGCATTCCAACAGGATTGCCCGTCGGACTGGTCCGCATCTTCTCCCTCGGCAAAGCTGCAACGACGCGATTTGAAATGATTGGCGATGACCCACATCGTATGGCCAGTCGTTTCATGGCGGAAGAGCTGCGCCATGGGTTCGCGACTTAATGTTTCAAACGGATAGACTGTGTGTTGAAGCGGGCTCCCTACTGTAGAAACAATAGAAGCGCGGTAAAGCATTCCCACTGCGATATCTGAATTTTTACTAGAGATAAAGATAGACGTATATTGTTTTTGTGCGGACCCTTTTTCATTGAGCGAATCTTTTAACTGTTCAATCGCCAGCGTTGCGGCTTGCGGATTGTCCCCCAATTCCATCAGACCTATAATATCGGCGTCTAGCCCAAGAATCGCATTAACTAATTTTTCGGTTTGCAGCGTGAATTCTGTCGCCGTTTTTGCTCCGCGACTGGTTTCGAATCCTCCCCCACTATCGGCTGTAAAATAATTTTCCAGATTGAAACTGGCGATACGTAAATCGATTTGACTGGGACGTAGCGGCTCCTGGGGCCGGGGATTGCTTTGAATCACCGAGGGAGAAGCATCAGGCAAGAGACTGTAATCGTTTAAACGCTGAATGAGGTTTCCGCTCAGATTGGAAAGCTGATTTCCAACGCGAATGCTTGAGTCGGAAAATGTAGACGAATAGTCTTTCAGGTTCACCAAAAAAGATGGAATCTCTCTTTGGGTCTGCGGGGGTGGTTCAAGCTGTGTCGCCTGGTAGGAAAGTGAATTTGAAACTGATAATACCTGAGAAGTGTGAAAACGGTTGTTGTCAACAACGGGTATTGGCTGGTTAGAAAATACCAGCATGGACTCCATCGATTCCAATGTTTCCTGACTTAGATCGTCTGGCAAAGACCTTGCGCTAGTATCAATTTTGGGCTCTGATCCACAACTTCGAATTGATGAAACTTGCTGTAGTACGGTTAGATAATCACGCTCTCCCACAACCCCTACCACACGAACCTTTTCACCCGGAATTCGCTCGTTGGTACTGCCTACTATATAAAGCGCTTCGGAGCTTTTTTCATCGTTATCCCAACCACTATTCTCGTTCTGTACAAAGAAGCCCTGTGTAGAGGCACTCAGGTTTTCAACTCGGGTAACGACGCCTTCGGTAGCCACCCATTCATAAAGCTTTGGGCTGACAAAACCATCGCCTTGAATATGATGGATATTCGTTATAGGCCCGCCGCATTTCTCATCCAGCCCTGGGTTGTTAGACACGGAACAGTCATTTTCTTTACCCGGTGTAAGACAAGCCGTTTGCAGTTTCCCGTTTGTCCCTTTGACCAGACTTTGTTCCACCGTCGTGGAATCACTGAGCATCGTTGCCAGCCCTACACTGAGGGTGATTGGTGTAGGGACTTCATAGAGCCATTGATCTACTAGAGTCAAATTTTTGAATAACTGAATTCCATCGGATTGACCATTCTGGATGAGGTTACTGTTGGGGTTTAGATCCAGATCACAATTTGGAGTAATAGAAGGATTTGTACAGAGGACAAAATAGGAATTTGCCGGAAGCGTATGTGTAGGGAGGTTAATGACCCGATAAGAGGCGCCATCGTTTCCGTTGAGTAGTGCTATATGATAGTCGGATAGTTGAAGCGTTGTGTTTCCAGAATTGAACAGTTCAATAAATTCAGCGGTGTCGGTAGAGGGCTGGTCATAGTCCAGTTCGTTAATGAGCAATTCGGCCTGCGCGAATGAAGGCAATAGCACACACAAGAAGACGATAGTCAGTAATTTTTTCACATTCTTTTTGTTCTATAGACATGAGTTGCAAAGGTATCAACATCAATTCTCAGTTTACTTTCATTCGGATCAGCTCGAGTACATGGCCCAGCCTTGAAAAAGACAACAATAGACCTAGACCTACACCAATAGAATTGGCCAACATATCGTAGTAATCAAAACTCCGATAACCGGTATATCCCTGAATAAACTCAATAAGCACACCCATGGCGACTAAAGTGAGCACAGTGAAAAGTAAACCCTTACCTTTATAGACCTGGGCAAACCACAGCAAGAGAAAGGCATAGGTAGCAAAGTGCGCCCATTTGTCACCCCACATCACGCCCGAGGTATCAGGTGGGTTGGGCGTGAGCGACACATACCAAACCAGTGCCACCCACACCCAACCGAATGCCAACCACTTTTTATTATTGATTATCGGCGGCATTCTTCAACGGTGAGCCAAACAGTCGTTCACGTTTAACGGCATGGCTCAATTTTCTGCGTCTATTTAAAGGAATTGTGTTCAACCTCGTCTCCCTGATGATCTTGGGTACTTCTTTTCGCTTTTTAAAGACCATGGAAAGCAACAATATCAGTCCACCCAGCAGGAGTAAATAGTGTGTACCGGTTAGGGGGACCGGGGTCGTGGGCGCATGAAAGCTCTGAGCAGGATTGATCCTATCAAAACTATTTTCTGAAGGACTAGACCAGCGAAAGTCTTCGTATACCGTACCAATCCCGGCCAATTGCAAAGAAAAATCCGCCGGCGTATCCGGATGCTCACTGACCCCGATATCATCGCTGCTTAGACCCAACGCCAAGCCATCTATGGCTGATACCATCCCTTCATAACTTAAAAACTGAAGCACTAAACCGAATGGATCTATCAGCGCAAAGGCGTCCGCCGGACCATTCTGTAAATGGGGGCGATCAAAAGCAAAGGAAAAAACACCGAAACCGTCTAGCAGATTTGGAATAACACCGCTTAGGTGCTTTCTTCCGTATTGACTACCCGTGCTTCCATTATAGAGAGCAATCTGCCAGTCATCTAAAACTGTACCCGCCGGCCCAGCAATTTCAATACGTTCATTGATATCCGCTCCGCTATTTTCATAGTGGATCTCATTGAAAAATATTGGAACCGCATTGCCGAAGACTGGAAAAAATAAACAGACGAGCGCAACCGTACATCGAGCCTTAATGGCCCTCCTTATTATTGTCATGGGAAAACTCCATTTAATTATAGTTGTTATTTTTTAGTAGCTGGGATTAGTTTAGCGCAGGGGAAAAGGAAATGGAAGGGGTGGAAGGGGGAAATTTAGAATTCAACCTAGGACCGGTGTTTTACCAGAACACTGTGGGTGCAGGTATTGCAATTCCACGAGCTGTGCTAAAATTAAGCTGATCAAATCTCACAGACGTGAAGACCATGCAGAAGACTAGTCCCTTTAGCAAGATAGCGGAAAAATATGGGCTGCGCCTAATTCTTTTGTTTGGCTCGCAGGCAAAAGGATTCACTCATGCCCAAAGTGACCTGGATATCGCGGTGGAGTTTCGGGGTGCTGCCCCCGAGTTCAAAAAACAGACCGAGCTTTCTTCTGCCCTGCAAGATATTTATCCTGACCAAATTGTAGACCTGGCCATTCTAAATAGAGCAGATCCCCTCTTCGCTAATCAAGTCACCGAAAATTGCACTTTACTGTATGGCGATGAAACTCATCTAGCGGAAGTCAAGGCGATCAACTACAGGCGTTACATTGATCACACTCGTTTTTTTGCCATGGAAAAGGAATATGTACGAAAAAGGATTGATAAAGGGTAGAAAATGATAGACAGCATTTTAGTGAATCGTAAGATGTCTCTCATCATTCAGGACCTGGAAGCTCTGAAAGAATTTGCGGCGATGGAGTATAACGTGTACATGTCTGATCCAATTAATCAGGCGGCCTCGGAACGCTACCTTGAGCGCATAATCAATCGCATGATAGACATCAATTATCACGTGTCAACAGCAAAAGGAAAAGCTCCTCCAAAAGATTATTACCAATCTTTTATTGAGCTGGGTCAGCTTCAAATTCTTCCCACTGATTTTTCAACAATAATTGCCCAGTCCGCTGGCTTACGAAACCGTATCAGCCACGATTACGACGACCTGGATCCAAGATTATTTCATGAGGCGATGAAGTCGGCCATAGTTGATATTCCTAAATATCTGAAATTTGTGTCTGACTCCTTAGAAGCATGAAACTCGTCCATTACACTAACTAATCTTATGTTATACGAAAGTGAAACAGATCCCAATTTCGAAAACGAATTTCCCGTCTTCCTGGAAATCGTGGCGCGAGTCGCCTTGAATCAACCCAGAATCGAGGAGTTTGTCGAGGCGATCGCTACGTTAGCGCCAAAGCTGACAGCAACTTCTCTTTTTTCCCAAATACCGGTAGACGAACACGAGAAATTTGCCCGATTTCTCGCGCGCTCCTTTTGGAACTCCATCCCCTGGCCAGACAATCGCTTTCAACCAAAGCCTCTGCCAAGGGAGGGACGAAATGACCGTTGTCGCTGCGGGTCCGGGGCCAAATACAAAAACTGCTGTTCTCACTATGAGCAGTTCCCCTTGGATTTTCCGCCCGATATGCTGCTTCCCTACATATTGGATCAGATGCCAAAGAAAGAACTAAAGGCGCTCAGCCATACTCAATTGTCTGCGCCTCAACGCGTCATTGCGGCCAGCTTTTGGCGTGACTCCCAGGAACTCGATAAAACAGCCTTACTACTGGAACCCCTGTTTGTAGCCACCGATTCCAAGGCGAAGAAATTAGATCAAGCGTTTGATTTGTTGATGGACTGTTACAGCGACCTGGGACGGCCACGTAAAAAACAAAAGCTATTGGAACAGGCCTTACAGAGCAAAGATCGCGCGCTTCGTTGTACCGCCTTGCAACGTCATTGCACCATATTGGCTGACCAAGGAGAGACAGAACAGGCATGGGAAGTCTTTAAAGAAGCACAGCGAGAGATGCCAGACGATCCTCACCTTGCACACCTGGAAATCGTGCTCTTACTTTCATCAAACCAGGCAAGTCGCGCCAAAGAAAGGGCCAAATTCTGGTTGGCACGCTTTCACCGCAAGGGCTCCTATACACCCGAGTTTATTGATTTCTTCGAGCGAGTTGTTGCCGATCCTATGGGGACTTTCGCTCAAACGAGTAGCAAGTCATACCATGGCTTGGATATCCTGATGGAAATGATACAGGGCCTGCAACATCGAGAACCTCAAAACCTCTATACAGTTGAAGAAGGACCAGAGGATTCCCTCATTTATATCCCAAAACCTAAACTACAAAAAATGGAAAATGAATGGGACAAGCTTAGCAATCTAGATGAACTCTTTTCGGTTGAGTCATATAGTATGGGCGATATCGCCGTCTGGGAGCCTTACATTGTGGACGAGTGGATGGGTTTTTTAGAAGATGAACCCAATGCCTTTAACTCCTTTTTTATATTGGACGGCATCAGACGCGCCCTGCAATCCACACAAGACGCCACTTCACCGTGGTTTGCGGAAAAGGTCTTTATTCCCTTTTTTGAGTGGTGCCACGCCCTACTAAAGGTAGTACACAAAAGTAGCACCAAAATGATTTTGTGGATGGCATTAGAAAACCGGCCCGCCATAAGGGTGATGGTTGAATATGCCTTGTACCTAAAGAATACAGACAGGGAGGAACAGGCCAGGGAGATAATGGAAGAACTGGTCTACAAGTGGAATCCCAACGACAACCACGGTATACGCTTTTTATTAACGACTAGTTATATGCAGGCCGGGATGGACGGGACCATGTTAGAACTCGCCACCCGTTATCCTGACGAAGCAATGCCCGAAATCCTCTACTCCAAGGCGCTTGCCCACTTTCGCCTGGAGCAACACGACGAAGCAAATAAGGCGCTGGACATGGCAATAGAAAAGCTACCCAAAGTAGCCAAGGCGCTATTGGCCAAAAAGCTCAAGAAGCCGAAACTAAGGCCGGGTTATATTTCCATGGGTGGAGATGATCAAGCGTGGAACTATCGAGAAGCGTTTGGGGATATGTGGCAGAAAGAGTGTGTGTTGAAGTGGTTGAGGGGAAGCGTGAAGAAATAGGTGTTGGGAAAGCGGTGTAGATTTTTAAAATGGAACGCGGGTCCAGCAGTTCTACTTCTTCAAGTAGATCCACTCCACGTCATTATGAATAGAAGAATGAAAACCGGCGCCCTGCTCAAGCAATTGTTCCCACTCCTTATTG
>JAOUPJ010000436.1 GCA_029879945.1 Gammaproteobacteria bacterium | reverse complement strand
AAATCACCGTTCGATCCATTTATAATTGTCGGCCACGCATAGACTGGATTGATGCTTACTGTTTCATTGGGTCTTACGAGATATCCAGCGGCATCCAATACGTTGAAATAGGTATCAAAATCAGACCAGGATGGACGCCAACTCGTGCCTGACTGTGCACCAAGGATATGCTCACCATCAGGGGAAACCGCAACCATGTTAATGGGTTCTCGCGCGGAATTGTTTTTGGAATTATCCAAGTAGTACTTTATTCCAATTGGTGGGAGCGCACCGGTACCCGCGGTGAATACTTTTCCGTAAGTGGTTCCCTTGTTGGCAGGATCCAGATCCAGGTGGGCAATAGCAGTTCTTCCTTGGCCTGAAGAGGTAGGATCCGTTCCGATAATGTATCCATGTTTGCTATTGGAGATTTCAACATTGAACGTTCGTAATCCAACATTCGTTACGATTTCCTCAGAAAAATTTCCTAATCCATCATCTAAATAGACGAACACACTTTCGCAAGTCCAGTATGTGCAACCTGAGTAAGTACTTACAACAAGATGGAGTGCAGATCCAGGAATAAACTTTAGACCCGATACGGGTTTATTGCGTGGATAGTTTACCGTCAGTTTTTGATACGCCGTGGAAGACCCAGGAAGTGTGTCATAGACGGATAGATAAGTAGGTCCGTCAACTGAGCCTAAGGCTAAACGTGTCCCGTCATCGGAGAAATCGACAACATGGATAGGGTTGGCACTGCCCAGGGGAGTATTCGCATTCAGCAAGGAACCACCGAACTCGTCGAATATACGAAGCTGACCCAAAGTGGTAACCAGTGCAATACGCGCTGGGGTAAAACTATCATCATAGTCTGCATCCGAAATTGCGTTGGTCTTGTCGACATTACTTATGTCAAATAGGCGAATGGGTTTGCCGTAGTTCAAAGAGCCGGGATTCGAATCGAATAGAATTGCAGTATTGTCTTTACTGGCCGCCAAAATACGCATATCGTCAGAGGAAAAGACTGCTTTTGTGACAGGGGCAGTAAAGCCCGTAAATTCTTTTAGCATGGCACCACTAAAGGCATCCCATATAACCACTCTGTTCAGGCTGTCGCCTGTTAGTACTCTACGACCATCAGAGGAATACGCAATGCTATATATCGATCCCGAACCGCCGTCTGTAAAGGGAGATTTCTGGATATTGTCTTTGCGTGTCGATGAGATATTGTAGAAAGCGATTCGCTGTTGGCGCTGTGAACTCATGTTTTCTGAGTTGTCAAAAAAGTAGTGTGCAACGACATCATCGTTGGTGGGATGGATTTGAAAATTTGAATGTGATTTGAAACGGAAAAACAGGCCTTCAGTCGCTGTTTCACTGATAGCACCCGTAGTCGGATCAATGCCATATATATTACAGGTTGTGTCATAAAAACTGGCGCTGGTGTTGCCACACACATAGAGTTCATTTGTACTCCGCTTGATAAAGGCGTCGGCAAGAGAATTTTTCCGCTCTAATAGCTCTCCATTAGGGTTAATAAAAAGTGGCTCAAATGTCTGTAATAACTGTGTTGAAGTTGCCGTGCTTGCATACCAAGTCGCATTACCCGCTTGCGGATTCCAGGCGCTGATATCCCAACGAAAGACTTTGGGTTGTGTAACCAAAGTGCCGGTTCCAAAGTTGTAGTAACCCTCTCGACCGACAATAAGCTGATTAGTTTGAATATGGCTAAAGCCGACAAACGTCGGAATAATTCCTGTCCAGGCGCTAGGATACTCATCGTCGGACAGACTTAAGGTCGTCCCATATTGCAAATCCAGAACGATGGCTACGTGGTTGTTGGGTTGGCTTAGTGTGAGCCTGCTCTCATCAGCATTGAGGACGATCTGAGCTTCGGTCGTGCCTAAAAACCTACCATTTATACCACCACCCCAATATTGTTGAGGGGTTGTAGGGGCAGCAACATCCCAAACGTAAACACGCGGGGCTGCTAGAGCAAATATCTTAGTTCCGGCGGAATTGTAGGTCACTGTATTGACCTGATCAATATAAGCCCTGCTGTACTCGGCATCCGTAGCGCAACTACTACCCGAAATACTGGCAATATTTACGACTCGCACCAGACCTGTCCCACCTTGACTTACATAGCTGTAGTCACCAATGACCACCTGGTCCGAATTCGCTGGATTAAAGTTGGCACCACTCAATCGCCCTGTGGGGCCGAAAGGTTGGCATGAACCTTCGTATTGATAATCCGTTTCTCCCCAAGGTCCTTCTACGATGCGCCAAATATAGAGATTGGGATCATATCGATTGGTAACCAGATAACGGCTATTGTCTGCTGAAAACTCATAGCTATTTCTATAGTTCAGAGTTGCATCATTGGGAGGTAGGCCTGGATTAATCGAGCCATAGATAGCGCTCGTCTGATAGTGTCCATCCACATCGGGATCGGTTGAAGTCCCTTCGTGCGCCCAGCTTCTTACTGGCAC
>JAOUPJ010000007.1 GCA_029879945.1 Gammaproteobacteria bacterium | reverse complement strand
TCCAGGCTCGATGCCGTGGCGTGATCCTCATGGCGATCTCGAACAAAAAACACAAAATGGTGCTGACCACCGGTAATAAGAGCGAAATGGCGGTGGGTTATTCCACCCTGTATGGAGACATGGCCGGCGGTTATGACGTGCTCAAAGACGTGCCCAAGACCCTGGTCTACCGCTTGAGCCGCTATGTGAATCGAGAGCGCGAGATTATTCCGCTACGGATTATTGATCGTCCCCCTTCGGCAGAGCTGCGAGAGGATCAGACCGATCAGGACAGCCTGCCCCCTTATGAGATTCTGGACCCCATCCTGGAGGCCTATGTAGAAAAGGACCTGTCAGGCGCGGAAATCGTCGCCCTGGGTTTTGAAAAAGCAGTGGTGGAGCGGGTAATACGTCTTGTTGATATGAACGAATACAAACGTCGCCAATCGCCACCTGGTATCCGCATCACTCCCAAGGCCTTTGGTAAAGACCGACGCATGCCCATTACCAATGCCTACAAGGTGGACAAGCACCTTTAGGGCGCTAAGATTTGGTGGGCTAACAGATTAGTGATATTCTTTCCTTAAATTAGACTTGCACAGGGATCTGAACGTGAAAAAGATTGAATCCATTATCAAACCCTTTAAATTAGACGACGTAAGAGAAGCCCTTTCTGAAATTGGGGTAACTGGTATGACGGCTACCGAGGTGCGTGGATTTGGTCGGCAAAAAGGTCACACCGAACTCTATCGCGGTGCCGAGTACGTGGTTGATTTCCTGCCCAAGATCAAAATCGAAATCGTGGTCGCCGAAGATCAGGTGGATCGTTGTGTGGAGGTAATCAGTAACGCCGCCAGAACAGGCAAGATCGGCGATGGTAAGATCTTCGTCATGCCCGTGGAGCGAGTGATTCGGATTAGAACAGGCGAAGAAGGGCCTGAGGCGATTTAACCCTACTCCAACACATCACAAATTTCAGATAAAGGTCGTCTCGGTGTAGGCTCGGGCATCTCGGCCGGATAGCCGATACTCAAAATGGCGACGGGCTCGTAGTTTTCCGAAAACGATAAAATCTTTTTCAACTTCTCCCCATCAAAATGACCGACCCAGGTAGAAGATAAACCCGCCGCGCAGGTTGCGAGCTGGGCATAGGCGGCGGCGATAGTCGCATCTTGAATGCTGTAGAGATCACGTCCCCTTTCACCAAATTGTTGTTGGGAGCGCTGGGTGTCGGTGCTGATCACCAGGGCAACCGGCGCCGTGGCGATAAAGCTTTGCTTCTCGGCAATCTCGCTGATCTTTTTTCGCAAGTCTGCGTTTTTCACTACTGTCAGATGATAGGCCTGCAGATCACCCGCAGAGGGCGCGGCACTGGCGGCCTCCAAAATGGCGTGCAGCTTTTCTTCTTCCACAGGCATGTCGCCCTGGTATTTGCGTACTGAATGACGGTTACGTACAGTAGTGAAAAAGTCCCACATGCTTATCCTTCCTTGTTCTTGTCCTTATTTTTTTCATAGACTCGTCGCGCGTCTTTGGCCAGATCATGCAGACCCAGATGCTCGTACGCATCGGCCATTAATTCCAAAGCGGGAACCACCGAGGGCGATTCGTGGAAGGTTTCCACGATATGTTTGGCGCGATTTACCACCGCCACATAGGCCTCACGTTTCATATAGAATTGGGCAACCAGCAAGTGGTGTCGCGCCAGATTATTGCGCAAATAGATCATGCGCAGGGCCGCGTCTTCGGCGTATTCACTATCGGGAAAACGCTGCACCACTTCAGAGAAATAGCGAAAGGCCTTTTCGGCGGCACCAGGGTCGCGCTTGGCCGGGTCTTGCGACTCCAGCCCATCAAAGGCGCCCTTGCCCTGAGCGAACTTGATAATGCCGCGTAGATAATAGGCGTAATCCACCCGGGGGTGTCGGGGATAGAGTTTGATAAAACGGTCGGCGGCGGCAATAGCCGACTCGGGCTCATCGAATTTGAAATAGGCGTAGGCGATATCCAACTGGGCCTGCTGGGCATACTGGCCAAAGGGATAGCGGGCCTCCAGGCTTTCATAGCGTTGTACGGCGGTTTCGTAATCACCGGCCTCCAGCGCCTCCTTGGCTTCCTTGTATAATTCAGAGGCACCCAGGTTAGATTCTTCTTCTTCGTCTGTGGTGGCACAGGCAGACAACATCACAAGGGCGGCGATCAAAACCATCCGGACTGGTATACTTGATAACAACGATTTTTCCCCGACTCGTATTAACAGGGGAGTAGTATAAACCGTGCAGCCACAAGGGGCCATGTTTGCAAGAGAGTGAGATGATAGAAAAGGCCGTGGATTATGCCTTGGCCGGACAGCGGTTCGATAAGGTGCTGGCCCAGCTGTTTCCCGATTATTCACGCAGCAAGCTACAGGACTGGCTCAAAAAGGGCTTCATCACCCTCAACGGTGAGCAAGTCACGGGCAAGACCAAGGTGATAGGGGGCGAAGTGGTACGACTGGCCATGGATTCCGCCCAGGCCGATGCCCCCTCTGACCGCTACGAGGCCCAGCCCATTGCCTTGGATATCGTCCATGAGGACGAGTCCCTCATTGTGATCAATAAGCCCCCCGGCCTGGTGGTACATCCGGGGGCGGGCAATCCGGACCAGACCCTGGTCAATGCCTTGCTCCATCACGCCCCGGAGCTGGAAAAACTGCCCCGAGCGGGAGTGATCCACCGACTCGATAAGGAAACCAGCGGTCTGTTAGTGATTGCTCGCACACTCCCTGCGCACCAGATACTGGCCAAGGCCATGGAAGAACGGGAGATCAAGCGGGAATACCGCGCGGTGGTGGTGGGGCGCATGGTCGTAGGTGGCACGGTAGAGGCCCCCATATCCCGTCATCCCAAAAACCGCACTCAGATGGCAGTGGTGGGTAATGGTAAACCGGCCATCACCCACTATCGAGTTTTGGAACGCTACCATTTCCACACCTATTTGCGTGTGCAATTGGAGACAGGTCGCACCCATCAGATCCGCGTTCACATGGCCCATATCCGTTATCCCATCGTCGGTGATCCGGTGTATGGCGGGCGTTTGCGCATCCCGGCCGGGGCGACCGAAGAATTGGCAAACGTCTTGCGCGGGTTTCGCCGCCAGGCGCTGCATGCCCACACCTTGGGGTTGATCCATCCCAAGTCCGGCGAAGCTATGGAATGGCAGGCAGAAATCCCGGCGGATATGGAACAACTACTAAACGCTTTACGAGAAGATGAGAAACACAGGGAAGGTGTAGATGAGCGATGAATTGGAGTTTATAGCCCCTTTATGGCCGGCGCCGCTGAATATTCGGGCCCTGAGCACCACGCGGTTTGGTGGGGTAAGTGAGGGGCCGTATGCCAGTTTTAATCTGGCACAACACGTGGGAGACAGCGCGGAGCACGTCTCAAAGAACAGACAAATCTTGATGCGACAGGCCGAGATGCCCGCCGAACCCCTGTGGTTGAAGCAGGTGCATGGCACCGAGGTGGTCAATTTTGCCGGGAGCCCAGCGGGTGAGATCTGTGCCGACGCCTCCATCACCAGCCAGCCTGGGCAAGTACTCACCGTGATGACAGCCGATTGTCTGCCCTTGTTGATTTGTGACGCTGAAGGCAGCCACATTGCCGCCGTCCATGCGGGTTGGCGTGGCCTGTTGGCAGGGATTATTGAAAACACCTTAGACAAGCTTATCGAATCTGGCGCCAAACGACTCATTGCCTGGATGGGGCCGGCCATTGGCCCGGAGAGCTTCGAGGTGGGTGCAGAGGTTCGGGACCAGTTCGGCGCCCACGATGCCCGGAGTGACAAGGCGTTCAGGCCCGCTGCGGACGAAGGGAAATACCTGGCCGATCTCTATCAGCTGGCGCGTCTGCGTATGGAAGACTACGCCAATGTGGACGTGTACGGCGGTGATTTCTGTACCTATACCGAATCCGAGCGTTTTTTTTCCTATAGACGGGATGGGGAGACCGGTCGCATGGCATCTTGTATCTGGTTGATGGATGAATAAACACGTATCATAGCCGCCCTTAAATCTTTCCCTGGAACTCGAATTGGAAACGCTGGCCTGGATCATACTCTTCTGTACCCTGAGCGGTGTCTTGAGCATCGTGGCCAGCGCAGGCATCTTGGTCCTGCCAGACCGCCTGCGTGGCTCTGTACTACCCCACCTGGTGAGCTTCGCCATCGGTGCCCTGCTGGGGGCGGCCTTCCTGGCCTTGCTGCCCCATGCCCTGGGTTCTCCTCAAGTCACTGACCTGCACGATATCACCCTGGTGGTACTGATCGGCATCCTGATCTTTTTCGTGTTGGAAAAATTGGTGCTATGGCGGCACTGTCATCACAGCGAGTGTGAGGTGCATACCCCCGAAGAGGGACATGATCACGCACACAATCACCATCATCACCATCAAGACAAAACGGGTTATGCCGGCACCCTGGTTTTGTTTGGAGACGGTGTACACAATTTTGTGGACGGTGTCCTTATTGCGGCCGCCTTCCTTGTGGATACGGAGTTGGGTATCGTCACTGCCCTCGCCGTCGCCACCCATGAGATACCGCAAGAAATAGGCGATTTCGCCGTGCTGCTTTCCAGCGGTTTTAGTCGCAAAAAGGCGCTCATGTATAACTTGTTATCCAGTCTCGCCATGGTGGTGGGAGGGGTCGCCGCGTATTTTGTTTTACAGGAAGTAGAACACCTGCTGCCCTACGTACTCGCCGTCGCCGCCGCCAGCTTTATCTATGTCGCCGTCGCCGACCTTATTCCTAGTCTACACAAAAAGACCGAACTCAAAGTGTCACTGCAACAGACTGCTTTGATTGTTTTAGGTGTAGTCGTGATCTACACCAGCCATCAGTGGATGCATGGGGGGTAGGGGGAGGGTTTTCTTCCTGTCCTTTGATCCCAAGACTACTCGTTTAGATCTCACCGCTTTAGTGCACATACTGACCCTTCCAAAAATGGGTGAATATAGACTAAGTCTAAGCTCATGTTTTCGACATTAGAAAATCTTTATATCGAAAAACCCCCTGTTATTTAACATAACGATAGAATATAGTCTACATTTCGACATAACAAACCTCTTATGTCGAAAAGTGGTGGGGAATTCGAGTTAATGAATATGAAGTCATATAGATCCGGTGGGTACAAGCAGCAGTACGAGTACAAAAGCTTTTCTCCCGAGCTAGTCAATCACGCCTGGGAAATATCAGACGGGGAGGTAATGCAGTTACTCAGTGATGCAGACCGTGCTTTGGGTGAATTAAATGCCTTTTCCCAACTGGTGCCAGATGTGGATTTCTTTATTCGAATGCATATTGCCAAGGAGGCGACCCAGTCCACACGTATAGAAGGCGCACGTACCAACATGCAGGAAGCTCTATTGGAAGAAAAGGACGTAGAGCCGGAAAAGAGGGACGATTGGCAGGAGGTGCAGAACTATATCCAGGCGATCAATAACGCCATTCAACAGTTGCATTCCCTGCCACTTTCGAATCGATTGCTAAAAGATTCGCATCGTATCCTTATGCAGGGGGTATGTGGTGAGCAGAAGCAAGCAGGTGAATTTCGAAACAGCCAAAATTGGATCGGCGTTAGTTTAAAAAATGCAGTCTTTGTTCCTCCGCATCAGGATGAAGTGGCTGATCTAATGAGCGATTTGGAAAAATTTTTACACAATGATCAAATTTATGTACCGCATTTAATCAAGATAGCCATAGCACACTATCAGTTTGAAACCATACACCCCTTTTTAGACGGGAACGGGCGTTTGGGCCGACTTATGATTGCACTCTATCTGGCAAATTTTGGATTACTACACCAGCCTGCTCTCTATCTATCGGACTATTTCGAGCGAAATAAAACAGAGTACGTGGATAGACTAATGGCAGTTCGTGAAGCGAACAAAATGAAAGAGTGGATTGTGTTTTTTCTACACGGTGTGCATGAAACCGCTTCTAATTCTATCCAAGTGTTTAAAGATATTCTCACTCTAAAAGAGAAACTAGAGCGAGAGGTATTGCCACATTTTACCGCTCGTCGGCAAGAGAATGCGCAGAAACTAATGCTCTATCTATATCAGTCACCAATCGTTAATATAAAAACTGTTTCCGGTTTGCTTGATATCAATGTCAACACAGCGTCAGACTTGGTTAGTGATTTTGTCAAACACGGAGTTTTGGCTGAGCTTTCTGGAAAACGCCGAAATCGAATATTTTGGTTTGTGGACTATATCCGAATATTTCGAGATAAAGGTGCTATCGAATAGTAATAGGAGTTGAGCAAGGATTCGGGCCTTCAATTCTGAAATTGCTCTCCAGTCCTTCAATTGCTGCGATCTTAAGGCAAGTATTCAGGCTCATCGATTCCCCGGTAGGCTATTCGCATTATCTCGGGAGAAAAAAAAGTTTTTGGATAAGTGTCTGGTAGTTCTTTTAATATACCCACATTAACAAGATTCAGAATATCTGAACTCGCGGTAGGATAAGTGACATTATAGGTCCGGGCTAGCTGAGATATCATTACCAAAGGTTGAGCGAAAAGATTTTCCACAATCGGGTGCAGTCGTGCAGCCCCATTGAGTGCGTTTGTACGTTCATGAAAATCTTGTCTAAGTGCCACCAAACTGTCTATGCGTCGAATAGAGTCTATCGACTGCGCTTCCGTCGCACGAAGACAAAACTTTATCCAAGTCCCCCAATCTGCTTTGGTGCTAATATTAAAAAGGTAGTTGATGTACTCATCTTTGTATCGTTCAAAATATGCACTAAGGTATAACCATGGGCTATGTAAACCACACCACTTATAAATCATTAACGATAGTAGTAATCTACCAACTCGGCCATTACCATCGTTGAAAGGATGAATGGTCTCAAACTGATAGTGTAGAAGAAAACAACGTACCAGCGGGTCTATGTTGCTCTCAATGGCCAGATGTTTTTCAAATTCGTCTAAACATCTGGATACCTCGATTGGAGGTGGTGGAATAAAACGGCGAGTTGAGCCAATGTGAACCTGTGTTTTTCGAAACTCACCCGGCGTTCGGTCTGATCCTCTTACCCCATCTAGTAGCGATTGATGTAATTGTCGAACTAATGCAAGTGATAAAGGGTAACCTTCGTCGATTTGCTGTCTGCCTTGCATTAACGCTCGACCATAATTAAAAACTTCTCTCCATGAATTGACTGGATCTTTATCGGAAGACGGCTCTCTCGGGTCAATTCCATATAATAATAGCTGCTCAGGAGATGCGTAAGTGCCCTCTAAACTGGAAGAAGTTAGGGCTTCACGTTGTTGCAGTGGTCTTAGCAATAGCTCTTGGTTTGGTAAATGACGACCAACACCATCTAATCTGGCTAGTTCCTCTTTTGCTTTTAGTAGTAAATGCCAAGTTTCTTCATCTAAATTAAACTTGTCTGGTAGCGGATTTGGAACAAATGACCAATCGGAGTTTTTTTCGTCAATTTTTATTGGAACTAGAAAGCCTGGCGATTTGTGTGAAAATAGCGATTTATCCAAATCTAGTCCCCTTAAATCGAAACTTGGAATTTAAACCATTTTACACACTTTAAAAAAAATCGTAAATTATTTTAAAGTAAGGAATAGTTTTAAAGTGTAGAATAGTTAATATATGCAATAAAATCAATAATATAATGGTTTTCCAAGGTGTTCTGTTATCCTAAGCCCTGGTTTCCCAGCTCTAATCCCCTTTTTCGCCGTTGATTCAGTTTGCTTTTTTAGACCAATCCCAGAAAATGGAAAAACGATGTAAAAACGGACTCGATATCCGTTGTTGCATAAACTGCTCTAAGCGTATGATGCTTAGACGACTTGATAAAGACTTAAGGGCCCTGCTTGGTGAGTAACCCGGTAGTGACCCTGATTGGTTCGCGGCAAGCGGGGAAGGCGACTTTAGCCAGGTCCCTGCAAGATTATGATTATGTGAAGCTGGAGGCTTCAGAGAATCGTGAGTGTGCCACGGAGGACCCAAAAGCATTTTTCACGGCTTACCTACATAAGGTGATCCTGGACGAGATTCAGCGTATTCCTGAACTATTGAGCTATATCCAGTTACAGTGCTAATAGCCAGTTTTTTTTGGAAAAAATAGTTTTTCATTGTTAGCAAATTCACCGGATGGGCACCGACTGGCAGGAGAGGCGTTTCTGGTATCAAACCTTCACCTTACTGAATGCAATACCTAATAGCAGACTCTAAATTCTCATTGTCTATACTTTGATATATCCAAACTATGACTTTATAAATTGTCAACTATGCGATTTAAAAGGGAAATTTCGTCAAGATTGCTTGAGTTAAGCAAGCAATTTCCGGCTATTATCCTCACTGGGGCTCGTCTGGGTATCAATGAATCCTCTATTGCCAGTTCTCCTTTTCTCGGTCAGCTATGGGAGACTCTGGTTTGTGCTGAGTTCCGTAGGCGCATCAAAAACAGTGATCAGTACGGTGCACTGTGGTTCTATCGGGACAAACGTGCCAGGGAAATTGATTTTGTTTATGAGCAAGAAAACAAACTGGACTTTTTTGAAGTAAAGTGGACGAGTGAGCCACTGGCCAAGTCCATTCATTCAATGACTGAAATATACAAAGACATGTCGGAACGCAAAAAGACACTGATACAGTTGGGTGAAACATTTCTTCTATGCCGTGCTTCAAATTCCTATCCCTTTGCAGATAATTCGCAGGTGACCAATCTGGAATATTTCCTTAGACCTCGTTAATGGTGTCGGGTGTGGTGGTGATCTACACCAGTCATCAGTGGATGCATGGCACTTGAGCGTTCCTGTTTTGATTCCTTCAAATTCGATTCTCCTTGTTTAACCCGCACCGCAAACCCCTTTTATTTTGGCTGGATTGCGTTGGGCATATGCGACATAATGGTCTTACAGGGGTTAACATAACGATCAGTTATGAGTGATAAGAAAAACATATAGAACATACCCCCATGAGTGCATAAAAAACTTAGCTGAATAAGCGTCTTACAAAAAAAAGCAAAATCCTTCGCCCTCTTCGCTAGGTCTAGCGCCGTTGTTTTCAAACAATGATATGAGTAATTCCTACGACCGCTCTGGAGGAGAAAATGAAAAAAACCACCTTATATCTTAGTTTTTTACTATGTTTTGTAGCGATTTCTGTTCTGACTTCTTGCGGTGGCGGAAGTGGGGATGAGAATGCGCAGTCCAGGGAGACGAACAAGTCGATCAGCAAAAAAGTGGGGACTAGCGGCGGGGAAGTGAAACTTGAGGACACGTCCACTTCCATAAGCCTGGATATTCCCGGTGATGCACTCAGCGAAGAGGCAAATATAACAATTACTCATCTCAAAGGTGCAGCGGTACATGATTCTCTGAAAGAGTTCTCAAATAGAGAAGGCGGTGTGGTCTTTGAATTTGGTCCCGACGGTCTTGTCTTCGATAAACCTGTCCCCTTTACCGTAAAGCTGGGTGAGATAGATGGCAGTACTCAGCTCGGACAAATGCAGTTACCTGTGGTGGCGGCTATCAGCGTGACGTCTGATGGAACAGTTTCTAGCCTAAGTGACTTGGAACTCGTCTATGACGGTGAAACAGACGGTGTTTCGCTAACGGGCACCCTATCTCATTTTTCGAAAATAGAAATTCGAATAATAAAAAATTTGCTTGTGACCGCGGAAGGGGTGCCAGAAACGCCCATCGCACCGGGTACTCACTTTAATGTGAATGTGAAGCTTCCGGGCAAAGACAAATTAAAGAATTCTGACAAAGTAAGCACATACTACTTCGATGAATCTGAACCTCAAGTGCTATACCATTCTGTAGCACCTAATGATCAATTTGAGTGGAATAACTTTGATTATAGTTGCCAAACTGATGAAGGTATCTATAGTGCAGTGGTTACTATGCGCTTACAAGAAGGCGAACCTTTTTGGCAGGTCAAAGACGGTAATTCACACTTTAATATTGAGAGAGAATTCGTAGGGGAGCCAAAAATTCGATTTGAGAAACGAGTTAGTTGTCCTCCGGATCTTCCCAAAGTCGCTATCAACGTATTAAGTGATCCTCCAATAAAAGAATCTGATTCGGCAGTGATAGAGCTGGTTGCGGATCAGGCGTATGACGAACCGCTGCAATTTGATGTCTCTGCCTTTGGTAGTGCCAAATATGGTTTGGATTGGCACTTCGGAGGATCTGATGTAAATCTTTTTGTAGAGAAACTGGATAAAGAATTTTCCTTCGATGACTCGGACGGGAACTATTATGATACTGAAAAGGCATTTATCTATGACCCGATGAGAGGAGGTGTAATCGACACTGAAACTGGCGAAGTGGTGCAATACAAAGAACCGCTCAATCATACATTCCGCTTTAAACTGGGAGCAGGTCAGACCAAACTCACACTTGGTCTCCATGGTATAGACAATTTTGTATTGGATGGGGACAAGGTTTTGGGCCTGTTCATATCGTCTGTACAGGCAGCACTTTCATCCAGTCCTCTCAATTCGTTTTTGTGGCCAGACGACTTGGGCGATGGTTCGGGAACTGCTGTGCTTGGTGCACGGGGAACACTTCTTACCGTTGTACCTAACGAGGTTTCGGGTGTGATAAACGAACCATTCCAAATCGCTTTGGAGCAGACCTTCTCAGCATTTGGCGATGGCACTAGCACAGCTTCCTCCAACGTTATCCTCTATATTGAAGACCCTAACGGCGTGCTTTCAGCGCCCTCGTTGGATGCACCCAGAGAGGGAGACGGGGCCAGTGCCAGTTTAAACAACACGAATCGTCAACTTTTTGAGAGTCAAGTGAGTTACTTGAGTCTGGACTCAGCGGCCAGACCGAGCACGAATAAACAGCGCCTCAATTTCAGCTGTCTCAAAGCAGGGGGGGCGATTGTAAAGCTAACGGCCTTGATTAACGTTATGGGCGAAACGATGAAAAGTCCTATGGGAAGGCTATCCGTTCCGGTGGAATGCAAAGACAGTGAACCTCCCCTTTATATAGGCGAGTTTGCCGTACTTAAGCCCGAGTCCTTCGGCGGCTATTTCGGGCCTAGTCTGAAAAGCAATAACAAACCGGAAGGGGAGCCCTTTGCTGAACCCAAGCCGCGAAATGTTGCGCCCGATTTTCTCGACCTTCCCTTGGAAAAAGACTACGCGCTTGTCGCTTCGGAAGCGGGAATAAAGATCTATGATCTTGCCAACGGACAAGAGGAAACACGTTTGGGCTGGACGTTTGGGCCTTTGAAAGGTGGAATAGTCTTGAACGCACCGGATTCCAGCAATGATCGTTCGGAGTGGATGTTCTCTTATGGTAGTTCAGGTGGTGTTGCCAAAACACGCTACAACGGTGAGACCTGGGGTGGCGGCGTGTTTTCACCCGGTGCAAGTAAATATATTACCGATATCGTGGTTGGGCCCGTAGATGCCAATGGACGTGACACGGATTTTGCCGTGGTTGACAAAGGCAGCGACACGGTGCGCTATTGGAAATGGTATGGCGGGGAAGTCAATGACTGGAGTGTGATCAGTCAGAGTATTTACAAACGAAGCAATGGTGAGTGGGATAAAACCGATGACCAGGCCAAAGCAATTTCAGTGGCCGGTGGATTCAATAATACCCCTGCCCTGGTCCTGGTGCACAAGGGAGTGGGTGTTGCCGGTGAGTTGTGGAGCTTCTACCCTACCCAGGATCACAATGATAACCAGGATAGTAAAATCGGTAACGTGGGTATTTCACCAGAGAAGATGCGCTGTCTGTTAACTATTTGCGTGGTGAGTAATTTTGGCGACAATACCGTCACGACTGTCAAATGGAACGGACCTACCGTAGGGCCCGTTATTGTTGACACCGAAGCAGTGGGTGATTCCCCTTCCGGAATTGATCTGATCAAGCATCCCAGTGGGAGCGGTGTCATGGCCGTGGTCGCAGGTTGGGGCTCAGGCGACTACACCATACTGGAGATAGACAATGACGCGAATATTACCAGCAAGAGCACAGTATCGCTCAGCAATTGCAGCAATATGGGTTTTGCCCATTTTACCGATGGAGAAGGAACACATATTATGGCGACTTGTACCGAGAGTAATAAGGTTTTGATAGTGCCACGTAATTAAGTCTTCGCCGGCCAGAAAAAAAACCACCTTCGGGTGGTTTTTTTTTCAAACACATCGAAAAACGCGCAGCTTCTTTTTTCAGAAAACAGCCAAATTTACAATCAGTTAAAATTGTTTGAAAAATATTTTCAAAAACTTCCACACTCCCCAATTTTTCACTTTCGATTCAGCTTGCTTTTTTAGACTGGACCCAGAAGTTAGGAAAAACCCTCTTAAACGAATTAGGAGAAATGCTATGTCTAGGAAAGGTCTTTATGTGGTCTTCTTGGCTGCACTACTTGGAGGCTGTGGTCTGGCTGACAATGTAGAAGACAAGGTAAACCAATTGAAAGAAACCAAAAGTAAGGTATCCACGCTGATACGTGAGTTGCAGAGCCTACAGTTTCCTGAAATATGGGTCACGGTAAAAGATGTCAAGCTGCAGGATTCGAATCAACAGGATCACGTGGTGTATACACACCAAACCGGAAAAGTGGTGAACGTAATTTCCAAAGCGGCAGCGGCGGAATTGTTAAACGTGAACAAGGTGCCTCAAGGTAACTACACGAAGCTCAGTGTTACCCTGGCAGATCAAGTCACCCTGGTAGACCTGCAAGGGAATCAGAAGGTCTACACCATAAACGGGGGGGCGAATGGGTTTGCTACTGTAAACGCGGACATCAATCTGAGTTTAGTCGCAAATCAGGCCAAGGCCTTATTGATGGAGTTTGACGTAAACAGCTTTATCAATGCCGATACCGCCAACAAGATTGTTCCGGTGGTGAAACTGGCCATTGATGGGGCGCAAGACGCGCTACGCAACTATGCCAAGTTGGAAGGAAGGGTTGTGGGTGTGAATGCAGACAATAGTTTTGTTTTTCAGCCCAACACCGGTGACGCACAAATCCATGTCACCCTGCATCAACTGGGTGTGATTGTAAACGAGCGCACGCAAGATGCCGGTCAAAGTGTATCCGCCTTGTTAAAAGCAGGTGACGCGGTTGAAGTGGTGGGTAACTACAACCCCAACAAACTGGAACTGGTGGCCGTTGGTGTAGCGGTAATAGATCTACCCGTCAACGGAGGCACCTCAAGCCAGGTGGATGGTTTGACGGTGGAAGTGGAAGGTACGATTGTGTCCATAGACCAAGGCCTGGATACCTTGTTGCTGAATATCGAAGAGGCCAGCTTTGTACCCAGTGCTGACCCCATCACCATCAGCAGTCTGTCCAGTGCACAGTATGGTCACGGTGATACCACCATGTTGGCGGTAGGATCTGAGATCGAAGTCAAAGGGGTGTGGAACAAAGACAGCAACACCTTGCAAGCAGTGCGTATCGAGATCGAAGGCGCGCCACACACCTCCGGTGCAGGGGCAATCGCTGAAGTAGAAGGGACAGTACAAAGCCTTACTGGGTCCAGTCTCACTATCAACGTGACCAGTGCTGAGCACATCACAGTAGGTGCCACACTCACCAGCGATATCGCGAATGCCTGGTTCAAGTCTGGTAATGCGAGCTGCTTGATCAACGGCGTAAACGTGGAGTTGAAAGGGACAGTTGTTAACGGTAACGAGTTGACTACTACCTTGGTGGAAATCAAATCCGGTGCCTGCTCCACGCTCCCTGATTCGGAATTCGAAGACGAGAGTGAAAGCGAAACCGAATCCGAAACCGAATCGGAAACTGGCGAAACACCAGAGGAGGAGGACGATCTCTAAGTAGGGCTTTTCTCCCCTAAGCCCGGGCCCCGCCACCAGGCGGGGCTTTTTTATCCGCCGTTACTTATTTACTCAAAAGTTTTACTCATGAGTAAAACTTTCTGGTAGACGGCCGATAAGTTGACTACCTTTACTTAGTACTCCTTTCAAACCACCCCGAGGTGCGCTCATGTCCTCTCTGCGTCAACGCATAGATAATTTATTTGAATCAATGGGTTACTGGATATTTGGGCACAGGCTCCTGACCTTGCTGTTGGTTCTGATGATGGTGGGAGGCTTGGTGAGCCAGATGCCCAAGCTCACCATGGACACCTCCATAGAAGGCTTTCTACACGACGAAGACCCGGTACGCGTCTATTACGACGAATACCGCAATCAATTTGGACGGGACGAGGTGGTTTTTCTCGGAATTGAGCACCCGAACATCTTCAGTGAAGACTTCATGCGCGTCCTCAAACAGCTGCATGAGGAACTGGAAGGCATCCCTTATCGGGACGAGGTCAACAGCCTGATCAATGCCCGCGACACGCGCAGCCGGGGCCATGAACTGGTCGTGGAAGACTTGCTCGAGAACTGGCCTAAAAATCAAGCCGCTTTCGACGCCCTCAAAAAGCGAGTCCTCAACGATCCGCTGCTGCCCAATTTTCTGATTTCAGAAGACGGTAAACTCACGGCCATCATGGTGTCCACCACGCCTTTCGCAACCCAAAAGACCAACGAAGCAGACATCATGGCCGGCTTTGAGGATGAGACAAAGCCCGCACCCAAGGCCTCGGACAAGCGCACCTTTTTCACGCCAGCACAAAACGCAGAAATGGTGCAGGCCTTATACAAAATCATCGAAAAGTACCGCGAAAAAGGACTTAAGATTTACGCCGCGGGTTCACCCTTGGTGACTGAATCACTAAAAGGCGCCATGCAGGCGGACATGCAGAAATTCACCGGTCTGATCATGCTCACCATCGCCATCGTATTGTTCCTGTTGTTTCGCCGAGTGACAGGTGTGATTTTGCCCCTCATTGTGGTTGCCCTTACACTCGTTTCCACCTTAGGGATGATGGGCGCGACGGGTGCCGTGTTTAAACTGCCCACCCAACTGATGCCGCAGTTTCTTTTATCCATCGGTGTCGCCGCTTCGGTGCACCTGCTTGCCATCTTTTACCAGAATCTCAACCGCAATGGTGGTGATAAACCCAAGGCCATGGCCGAGGCGCTAAGCCATTCTGGTCTACCCATAGCCATGACCAGTATTACTACCGCGGCAGGCCTGCTTTCGTTTTCCACGTCTGAAGTAGCGCCCATTGCCGACCTGGGCCTGTATGCGGGTATAGGTGTGATGTTGTCTCTGATTTATACCTTGGTATTGATCCCGGCGGTGTTTGCACTCATACCCATAAAGGCTAAAAAGAACGCCCCCAAAGACAACTCGGGCCGAGTCGACAAGCTGTTACTCGCCATCGCAGAGTTCTCGGTGAGTAAGGCCAAGCCTATCGTGGGGGTGAGTATGACAGTGTTGATAATCATGTTGATCAGCGCCAGCCAGATCGGTTTTCATCACAATCCCCTGGCCTGGATGCCTGAGAGTTGGGATATCCGTCAGGCCACGGAAAAGATGGATAGCGATATGCGTGGCAGCAGCAATATCGAAATCGTGGTGGATAGTGGTAAGGCGAATGGTCTTTATGAACCCAAAGTGATGCAGGCGCTCGATGAACTGCAAATAAGTTTATTGAGCATACAGACTAACGAAAGTGCCTTTGTGGGCAAGACCACTTCTCTCGCAGACATACTCAAGGAGACGCACAAGGCGCTTAACGAAGATCGCCAGGAATTTTATGTTGTACCCGACGACAAACAGCTTATTGCACAAGAGTTGTTATTGTTTGAAAACACCGGTTCTGACGACATGGAAAATTTCGTCGACTCCCAATTCCAAAAGGCTCGTCTTACCGTGAAAACGCCCTGGATGGACGCCACCTCTATTGCAGTCATGGTGGACGAGATCCAGACACACATCGATAAGCACTTTGCTGGATTGAACTTGCAAACCCATGTTACCGGCATGTCGGCCATGATGGGGCGTACACAGGACGCGTCCATACGCAGTACCCAGGTCAGCTATATGTTGGCGGTAGTCGTCATCGCTGTATTGATGATACTCATGCTGGGTAGCGTGAAGATCGGCTTGATTGCCATGATTCCCAATCTCTTACCCATTATCATCGGTATTGGCACCATGGCGGCTATGGGTGTTCGCTTTGATACCTTCACCATGCTGGTAGGTTCCATTGCATTGGGCCTGGCGGTGGACGACACCATACACGTATTTCACAATCTGCGTCGCTATATGCACAAGACGGGTGATGTGCTGGAGGCGACACGCCAAACCATGCTCACCACCGGCCGAGCCATTACGGTCACGTCGGTGGTACTGTCTTTGGGATTCTATCTCTTCATGAGTGCGTCCATGAACAATCTCATCATTTTTGGTTCACTAACCGGTAGCACAATCGTATTGGCGCTGATCGCCAATTTCTTTCTTGGCCCCGCCTTGATGGCCTTGTTGTTAAAGAAACAAGCGAGTGCATAGAAAAGGAGACTCAATCATGCCAACAAAATTAAAAGTAATCTTAATCGCTGCAATATGTGCTGCACTGTCGCAACCACTCTATGCCGATGATGCCAAGGCCCGTGAAATTATGAAAAAAGTGGAAGACCGCGACGACGGTGACAATATGCGCTCGGACATGACCATGGTGCTTATCGACAAAAACGGTAAGCAGCGTGTGCGCAGTCTGCGCTCTTTCCGTAAAGACAAGGGCAAAGACACCCAGAGTTTGATGTTCTTTCTCTCTCCGGCCGATGTCACAAACACAGGCTTCCTCACCTACGACTACGATGACCCAAACAAGGATGATGATCAGTGGTTGTATTTGCCAGCCCTTAAAAAGACCAAGCGCATTGCCGCCGGTGACAAGAGCGGTAGCTTTATGGGCTCTGATCTCAATTACTCAGACATGACCAGTCGCGATATTGACGACTACGACTACACGCTGAAAAAAGAAATGAAAGTTAGGGATCAAGACGTATGGGTCATCGAATCGGTTCCGCGCAGCAAGGAAACCATAGAGGAGACGGGATACGAGAAGGCACTGGTCTTTGTGCGTAAGGACAACTACGTGGTCGTGCGTGCCATAAGTTGGGTGGAGAGCAGTAACAAACTCAAGTACATGGATATCCCCAAGCTGGAAAAAATCGATGGAATATGGACTCCTCGTGAACTGACCATGACTACGAAGCGTGGTAAACAGACCGAGCATCAAACGGTGCTGAAGTTTGACAATGTGCGTTTTAACCAAAAGCTGGACGAGAGCATGTTTACCACCCGACGCTTGGAAAAGGGGCTATAGGCGGCCATCAATGATGTCGAAAAGGGAAGCGCCGTTAAAGGGAGAGGCACTCAAACAGCAGATCATGCAAGTGGCCTTACGTCACTTTGCGCTCAAGGGTTTTTCGGCTACCAATATGGACGAAATCGCCGAGGAAATCGGTATTAACAAACCCAGTATCTATTATCACATCGGAAAAAAAGAACAGTTGTTTGATACCGTCATCATCAAGGCAATTGAAGATCATCAACGTCAGTTGGAGCAATCGCTATCAAAAACGGACAAACCTGAGGAGCGCCTGCGAGCCTATGTGCTAGCTTTTGCGCAAAATTTTTCGGGTGAAAATCACTATCTGGCCAATCTGATTTTACGCCAGGTTGCCACCGAAGGGGGTTATTTTCCCAAACAAGCCCTGGAAACTATGGTTAAGGTGCAACAGCGCCTGTGGGGAATACTTCAGCAGGGCACGGAGCAAGGAATATTTAAGGCCGTTAATCCCTTTCAGATACACATGCTCATCGTGGGCTTCTTTACCACTTCGGCGACCAGCGGTGTCATGAAGCAAAAATTTGCCGAAGCCGTGCAAGATGAACAAATGCCTGATTTGAGTATCGATCTCTTTGAGGCTGCTGACATGATCTACGAAATGTTGATGGCGACCTTGAAGGGCTAGATACTACAAGTCACTAAACGTGTACGGGTGCACGGTACCTTTTGCGTCGGTGATAAAAATCTCTGCACTTGTCGTAGCGGCATAAAGCGTTTGAAAGGTGATGGTGTTTTGAAAAATGGTATCGTTTTGATCGAAGGGTGCCGGGGTAATTAGAATATTGCCATAGGGATTGATATCATCGTCTGTCACATCCATGCCTTCACGCGTTTCAAAATCAAGCACGACTTCAGTCTGATCATTGGGGACCAGGCGTATACGAACCGCGTCCAGCGATTTGGGGTTTTGGCTGAGCACCAGTACCAGGTCGGAACCGCTTTTCGTGAGCGAAACGCCGTAATCGATATGGGTGTAGGGAAGCAAACGCAAGGCGTTGCGTGAATTGAGTCGTTTGATGAGTCCGTCATTATTGCCAATAAAATAGCCCATATGCAGGTGTTCGGTATTGATGCCTACGCCGCTATTTCCAACTGTACCGATTTGTTGTCCCTTTTCCACGCGTTGATTCAAGGTCACACTAAACGAGTTCATATGTTGAAAACTCATCTGGTGTACGTCCACTCCGTTATGCGGATCGTGGGCGATAATCACAAACTTACCCAAACGTTCCAGGCTATCACCTGGCAGGGCCTCTTCCACTCTGACCACAGTTCCACCCAGCGGGGCATAGATGGGTGTGCCAGTGGGGGCGGGCATGTCCAGACCGCGGTGAAAATCATAGCCTCCGGAGAGTTCTCGCGGACCATATCCATCATTGAGTGTGTCCATGGTGGTGGACTTGGAAAGTGGCCAAACCACAGGGGGGGCATCACCCGGTTCGGAGGAGGAACCACAGGCGGTAATGAACAAAATTGGAATGAACAGAAGGGCTCGCATGGTTTTCAGCCTATGCGAATCCTGCGCCGGTCTATTTTGATTTTTTCAGTTTGGGATAGACTTTTACCGTTCTCACCGAACTGCTGGTGGCGTGTATCACTTCCATGGGATAGTCGTTTATTTTCAGACTGGTACCCGGTTCTGGTATGGTCTCCATATACTCGATGATCAGGCCATTAAGCGTTTTAGGTCCATCCGTAGGGAGCTTCAACTTTAACCAGCGATTGATATCTCGAATAGAGGCGCTGCCATCTACCACATAGGAACCGTCTTCCTGCAGGTGAAACTCTTTAATTGCGGTGGAGGGATCTGAGGTAAATTCACCCACAATCTCTTCCAATATATCTTCCAGTGTAACGAGTCCTTGAATGTCACCGTATTCGTTTACGACCAGGCCTATACGCCTTTCCTGGCGCTGAAAGTTCAATAACTGAGTGTTTAAAGGCGTGGCCTCTGGAATAAAGTAGGGTTCACGCATCGCACGCTGCAAGCTTTCTTTGGTTAGTTTTTTTTCTGCGAGCGATTGCACGATGTTTCGTATATGGATGATACCCACTACATGATCAATATCACCGTTGTAAACGGGCAGACGTGTATGTTGGGAGTGGGCCAGTTGCTCAATGATTTCATTCCAGTCTTCTTCCAGATCGATTCCCATAATATCGTTTCTCGGAATCATAATGTCTTCCACGGTCACACTCTCCAGATCCAGAATGCTTACCAACATGGCCTGGTGACGTTTGGGAATGAGCGCACCAGCTTCATTGACCACAGTGCGCAACTCTTCGCGGCTCAAATGATGGGAGTCGCCTTCCGTCAATTCCGGCCGGATACCAAATATCCGTAAAAAGCCATTGGCGATGATGTTAACGACCCAGACCAAAGGGTAGAGTATTTGGAGCAGCGGCGTGTAAATCCAAGCGGCCGGAAAGGCAATTCGCTCCGGATGCAAGGCGGCAAGCGTTTTGGGTGCGACTTCGGCAAAGATCAGGATAACCAGTGTCAGCAATCCAGCACCTACGGCGATACCGGTTTGTCCCCCCAATCGCAGGGCGATCACGGTGGTGATGGAGGAGGCGAGGATGTTCGCAAAATTATTTCCTAGTAAAATCAAACCGATTAGCCGATCTGGTCGTTCTAGGAGCGCTTGGGCTCGCATGGCCCCTTTGTGTTTACTTTGGGCGAGATGACGTAGCCGGTAACGGTTGAGCGTCATCAAGCCGGTTTCCGAACTGGAGAAAAAGGCGGAAAGAATTATTAATAAGACAAGCGCGCCGAACAGTACACTCAGTGGAATTTCACTCAACCGGGGCTTCCTTACCTCTATCGTGGTGTTTTAAAACAATAATTAGAAAAGCGAGAATCGTTCCTGTCAAGCCTATAGCCGATGACAACTGCTTCCGTATTGGTCTTTCGCCGAAACAACCGACAGATCAGTGTAGCAGATTGGTCTGAAAATGGCATTTACTGGCTGTCGTTAGCGAACGACCTCAGGGACTGAATATAAACGCGTGTGCCCCTAGAGGCAACGGTTGAAACAAGGATCACAGCAGTTTGGCGATGCGTGAGCTTGAGAAAAGGTCAGTTTTGGCCTTTTCTCATTTTTTTTCCGCTTACCCTCGGTTTACAAGCCCCCACTCCCCCCCTTACCATGCAACCATGAACACAAGCCCCAAACTCCCCGGGTGTGCTGAGAAAAAGGCCACGTTGGACTACTGCCAGCGTTTTCCCGCCTTGCAGCAGTCCGGTCACTTCAGTGATTTCCTCAAAACAGGTATCAAGCTGAGCAGCCTGGGTGTGGGCACTTTCTCCGGCGCGGCGACACCACAGGTGGACGAGTCCATCTCCCAGATCGTAGAAACGGCAATCTGCAACGGCGTGAATGTCATTGATACGGCAAATCATTACCGCTATGGGCAGAGCCTTGTTGCCGTTGCGCGTGGTATCAGGGCTGCGCTCAATAAAGGTTTCAGTCGTGAGCAGTTGTTTCTGGTCTCCAAAGCGGGATTTCTCGTTCCGGAGTTAGAAAAAGGCGAGGAGTTCGTCCACTGGTTCAAAAGGGAATATGTCGACAGCGGCCTGGGAAGCGAAAAAGATCTGACCAGGAATCACCTTCTCAGCCCCGCCTATTTTGAAAAAGCGGTGGACCACTGTTGCGAACAACTGGGCGTGGAAACGGTAGACGCCTTTCTGGTAGATCAACCCGAAGTGCATATCCCTGCGATTGGTAAAGAACAACTGAATCAAAAACTGTTGAAGGTGTTCGAAGTTCTCGAGAGAAAAGTGCAGGAAAACAAGATTCGTTATTACGGTATTTCCACCTTCAACGGTTTTCGTGTGGAAACGGATGACAGTCTTTTTCAGTCTCTCACATCCATGTTGGGTCTGGCGGAGAAGGCGGCACAAACGGTAAGCGCTGGCACCCGACATCACTTTCGTCTCATTCAATTGCCCTTTAATCAGATCATGCCGGAAGGATTCACGCGTTTTAATCAGGCTACGGGGCAAGGAAACATTGCCTCCACACTGCAAGCAGCGTTTCAACTTAAACTCTATGTGATGGCCAGTCACACATTGGCGAAAGGGCATCTCGCAAGCAGTGAAAACGAGTCGCTAAATCGCTTAACACCCGCCTTAGAAAACGCAGCACAGCGTGCCATGCAATTTAATCGCTCTACGCCGGGAGTTGGTACGAGTTTGGTGGGGTTGAGTCAGATCGGGCATCTGCACGACTTTCTGAAAGTAGTAAACACTGCACCTTTGTCACAAAAAGAATATCTCTCCCTCTATCAAAAGGCAGACTAGTCCTTTTTCTTTTGCAAAGCTCTGAGAAGTTTTTCCTGTTGAGCGAGCGTCGGTATTTGTTGTTTGGACGTGACCTCCGTGCCTCCAACACCTGCGCGTTCCTTGTCTTTTAGATTGATATAGTCTTTTATCAGATCCGTATCTTGTTCGGTGGCAAAGCGACGACCTTGATAGCCGGCCGGTGGTGCTGCTGCGGATTGGGAATAGAGTTTAATTCGCAGGGCCTTGTTGTAGGCGGTGACGGCCGTGGGAATCCAAAACAGATCGTACAAGGCGAAAGGCAGTTCCAGGAACATAAACCAGATAGAAATATTGAAAACGGAAATGAGCAATAGCAACACCACAAAGAACAACAGATAGATCGTAGCGGAAAGCGGTTTCGCCAGATAAAAGCGGTGTAAACCCAAAAAAAATCCGGGCCACATGAGATAGGCGATGATGCTTCGTTTTTGCAAACGAATGAACTGCAAATTGATGGTTTGTACACCACCTCCTTCCAGATCCAGGGTTTTCCAGTTGTCCTTCATCAAGTCCCTTCAAGTAATAGAGGTTATAAGTACGTTTGATTTTACATAATTAACTGATATTATAATCAGATAAACCAAGGCATGGGCAGCTATGGCAGATCGCAGACTACAAGTCTTTCACACCGTTGCAAAATTACTCAGTTTCACGAAGGCGGCTGAAACACTGCATATGACCCAACCCGCCGTGACCTTTCAGGTCCGCCAGTTGGAAGAATACTTCAATACCCGTCTGTTTGACCGTACGCACAATCGCATCAGTCTTACCCAGGCAGGGAAGAAGGTCTACGAATTCAGTGATCGGATATTTGATCTCTATGCCCAGATGGAGAATTCCGTCAGAGAACTGACAGGTGAGGTTAGCGGGGTGTTGATTATTGGCGCCAGCACCACCATCGCTGAATATATGCTTCCCGCCCTGTTGGGGGATTTCAAGACCAAATACCCCGATGTGAACGTGCGTCTGAAAGTGTCCAATACCGAAGGCATCGTCTCCATGGTGGAGAACAATGTGATCGACTTAGGCGTGGTAGAGGCGACCGTCCATAATAAGAACCTGGCTGTGGAGCTGTGTAAAAAGGATCAGCTCGTCGCCATCGTTCCCAAGGGGCACCCGCTGGCGGGGAACAGTGTCATCAAGGCAGAAACCCTGCTGGAACACCCCTACATCTGCCGTGAAGAAGGCTCGGGTACCCGTGAGGTGATTATCGAATATCTCAACGATACGGGCTTGAATACCAATGAATTGAACATCATTATGGAGTTGGGCAGTTCTGAGGCCATCAAGGGGGCCGTGGAGGCCGGGATAGGCATTACCATCCTGTCTAGAGCCACCTTGTCCAAAGAGGTCAAGTTGGGCACCCTGGAGGCCATCCCGTTGGATCCTCCTCTGGAAAGGCCTTTTTCCTTCGTCCATCAGAAACAGAAATTCCGCCAACGGGCCATGGACGAGCTGCTTGAGTTTGCTCGTCAGTATTGCAAAGAGCATCCGGGCATAGAAAACTAGTTACGCTTATTTACAGATATTTCACACCTCTGTCCGAATACAGGACTATGAAAATCCTTCTTTTACTTAATCTGAACAAGGCCCGCAGGGCATTGAATTCTCGCATGAAACGAAGACAGCGTATAATTGACCAACTACACGCACTCAGACAGCGAGGAGACGAATGAAAAATTATGCCGTGATACAGCATAATTACAGCGAATTTCTGGGTTTGATTGAAAATCAACTGGAGGTGCGTGATATCGGTTTTAGCTATATCCGGCCTTTTGTTGGTCAGGGACTGCCCGCCAGCCCTCAGCCCTATGATGCGTTGTTTTTGCTCGGGGGCTCAGTACCTCCCACCGATAAAGAGAGCTATCCTTGGATAGACGAGGAAATTGCCCTTATCGATCGTTTTCTCCTGTCCGGTAGACCCGTGTTGGGTTTTGGGTTTGGTGCGCAGATTATCGCGTTGTGGGCCGGAGGTCAGGGCCAGTCAGAACCCGCACACACGGCGTATTGGACGCGGGCTCGTGCCGCTAATGGGGCGCAGGACGACCCTGTGGCGCAGGTCGTGGACGGGAAGAAGGTATTGGTTTTGTATAATGGCAAAGTGGAGTTGCCCGAGAATACAAAGGTTATTTTGGAAGACGAGGCCGGAAATCCCATTGCGTTCCGCCCAGAGCCGCGCGTCTATGGCATGCTCTTTCGCCCCGAGTTGAAACCGGGCATGTTGGAAGATATGGTAATGGAAGCCGGTCGTGAGACGGCGGCGAATATCGGTGAAGTTTTGGCTGAGGCCAGGCAGGAATGGGAGCAAACTCAGAAATTGACACACCAGATTTTGATTGCCCTCACCAAGGAACTGGATCTGATGACCGAACGCAAAAAGGCCCCCGTGTTTCGATTGAATGTGGAAAATGATGACGAGTGAAGCAGCGAAAGTGTTGGCAAAACTACATGATCAGCTCAATGTTGCCGATCAATATGCGCTAGTCTCCTTCGCGCAATTTTTACTGGCACGGAGCATGGATACAGGTGCTGGTGCTGAAGAGATTGGTATGGAGGAACCGAATATTCTTCCGGCCAAGGAAGGGGAATCGGTGGTGGCAGCAATCAAACGACTCCGGGCAAGTTATCCCATGTTGAGTCGAAAAGAAATGTTGGACAAGGTCTCGGTCTTGATGGCGCAACACGTGATGAATGGCAGAGACAAGGATGAAGTGATTGCTGATTTGGAGTTGCTCTTTAACGACGCATATCAATCCATGAGCGAGAAGGGGAAGTGAGATGATTGATATGATAAAGGAATGGTATTCCCGCCATTTTTCCAATCCCCAGGTGGTGATACTGGCCTTATTATTGGTATTGGGATTTAGCATTATCATTTTCTACGGTGAAATGCTGCTTCCCTTGCTCATTAGTATTGTGGTCGCCTATCTGCTTGAGTCCGCCGTTCAGAAACTCCAACGTATAGGGGTGAGCCGAAATCCTGCCGCCTACCTGGTTTTTATTCTGTTTCTCATACTAGTGGTGGTTTCTCTCGTATCCTTGATACCTTTGCTATCAGAACAAATGGCGCAGTTTTTTACGGAATTGCCCAAGATGATTTCCGCAACGCAGCGTGCGCTAATGCGCTTACCCGAATCCTATCCCGGCGTGGTTTCTCAAGACCAGATTCGAGAATTGATGATTGCCATTCGCGCTGAGATTGGTGATGTAGGGCAGAAAGTGTTGAGCTTTTCACTCACTTCCTTGCAGAATCTTATTACCTGGGCGGTGTATCTATTGTTGATCATTATCCTGGTCTTTTTCTTTTTAAAGGACAAGCGCAAGATACAGGATTGGGTTATCTCTTATCTGCCAAAAGATCGTGCCCTGGTCAAAGAGGTATGGATCGAGATGGATATGCAAATCGGTAATTATGTGCGTGGAAAGATTCTAGAAATTATCGTGGTGGGCGTTGCTACCTGGGTGGTTTTTGCCTTAATGGGTATGAACTACGCGATCCTGTTAGGTTTATTGGTTGGTCTTTCAGTGTTGGTGCCCTACGTGGGGGCGACAGTAGTCACCATTCCCGTTGCCTTGGTTGCCTTTTTCCAATGGGGCTGGTCCACCGAGTTCTTTTATCTCATGCTGGGTTACGGCATCGTCCAGGCTTTAGATGGTAATGTACTGGTTCCATTATTGTTTTCTGAGGCCGTTAACCTACACCCCGTTGCCATTATTGCCGCTATCATCGTGTTCGGCGGGCTATGGGGATTCTGGGGCGTGTTTTTTGCAATTCCTTTGGCAACGCTGGTAAAGGCGGTATTAAATGCCTGGCCCAGGGGTGGATTGGCTGGCTCTACATAAGAGTTTTCTGATCAATTATTTAGACTATAACTAGGTTGTGAAATACTACCAAATATAGTGATAAATACTATTAGTAAGTTTGTTTTTTTTATGTTTTAATAACAAAGTTTGCGCTTAAGGTACTATAAAAAAGGCTGCTACATAACGTTTGAAAAAAGATTTCGGCTGCTACTAGATTTCCAGTCCTCTATTTCCAACTATTGTTTGCATCTCCTGCGTCTTTAAGTGCCACACGGTTTTTTAGCCAATGGTTGGCTAGTCGCTGCTGCTCTAATTTGTGTCTTTGGTTAGGGTAGCGGTGTTCTCTGATCGATCAAAGCACAATAGAGAGTTTGATAAATGAATATTTACGTTGGAAATCTCACTTATAGTCTTACTGAAGATGAACTGAAAGATGCGTTTGCTGCTTTTGGTGAAGTCGTGAATGTAAACATAATTAAAGATAAGTTTTCAGGTCAATCTAAAGGCTTCGGTTTTGTCGAAATGCCTAATGACTCTGAAGCGGACGAAGCGATTAAAAACCTGGATGGAAGCTCCCTGAAAGGTCGCAATGTTCGAGTTAATCAGGCAAAACCACGCAGTGAGAGACCTCAACGTCAAGCTCGCTAAGTATGGTTTGTTTTAGGGGCGTGAAACTCACGCCCCTAATCTATCCCTGATAAACTGTTTCGGAAATATGTAGGTACGTGTTGGTGTTAATGCGTACACCTGCGCGTTCTCTTTGAATTCCGGATACCCGCGTTTAAAGCTTGGAAACGGGATAGTTTCCAGTCTTCGTGTTTTTTTCATTTCAAGTCGATATTTTAATGATATTGACTGTTTCCTCTCAAGCAATCTGTTCCCTTAAAAACCCAGTCGTCACAGAAATTTTGTTCTGTTTGTTCAGGCTAGAGTCTGCTGCTCGGGCTGACTTAATTTGAAACGAAATAAACCGGATCTGAATGCGTAAAGATCGATCTGGACATTTTTGTTTTTCGAATTTTATCAATAAGATACGTTTCTGTCTCTTTCTTAGACTTGTTCTAGGTAGGTAAACTTGTATCGGTGCGCGTCGATACAGTCCTTATATAAATCACTCAGACAGCGCATCCAGATTGTGAGCCAATCAGAACTCCAAGCAGATAAGAATAAGCCACTTGTCCCCAGGGCCATAGGAACACGAAACTTAAAGCTTCTGTACCTGGTGGTGATTGCATTGATTTGTGTGGTGGTTGGATTTGCCCACTGGATACAGCATAAAATCGAGGCGCATGAAAAACGTGTTCTTCATGACACCTTAAACCTCTTTGTTGCAAATTCTCATGAGCAAATTGACGTTTGGCGTAAAACGGTAGTGAGCCGATCGTCTTTATGGGCAGCGACGGACATTGTGCGGGAGACCAGTGAGCAACTGTTAAAAGTGGCCCCGACCCAGGCTGCGCTTCTAAACTCCGGCGCGCAAGCAAGACTCAGGAAGTTCGTTAAACCCCTGGTGGACGGGGTTGGTCATATTGGTTATTTCATTATTTCTCCGCAAGGAATAAACCTGGCCTCGATGCGAGATGAAAATATCGGTATACCGAATCTATTGCCGCTGGAATTCAGGAGGCGAATATTAGACGGCGATAAAGCTGTCAGTTTGCCACAGGAAAGTGATGTGCCCTTACTCAACTCGAATGGTGAACTGATGGCTGGAGCAGCCACAATGTTTGCGGCGGCTCCAGTGCGTAGCAAAAATAACGAGATTATCGCCATTTTTGCAGTAAGGCTCAGGGCCGACGAAGACCTAACGCGGACGCTTAGTCAATTTCGTATCGGAAAAACGGGTGAAACCTACGCCTTTAACAAGGATGGGCAGCTACTTACGGCCAGCCGGTTTGAACCAGAATTGCGCAGGGCGGGTCTGTTGGAAATGGGACGCAGTAGCACACTGAACGTGTCGCTCCGAGACCCAGGGACCAATCTATTGGTCTATAACGGTCCACCACTGAGTAATGGGCACAGTCTCCCTTTTACCTATGCGGTTCAGCAGGCTCTGGGTTACGATATCGGGTTCAATCTTGATGGCTACGGGGACTATTTAGGCGTGCCTGTGATAGGGGCGTGGATGTGGGATGCCGACTTTAATATTGGAATCGTTACCGAGATTCAGGCCGAGGAGGCCTATGCCAGCATGAATCTCGCGATACACCTGTCGCAGTTCTTAACCACCTTGTTCGTGCTTTCTATGTTAACCGCCCTTTTTGTTTTTCGTAAAAACCAAAAACAGTTACTCGCCAATGAACATCGTTTGGAGGAGGCTGTATTTAAGCGTACGCGGGAGCTGGAAGAGGCCAATAAGGCAAAAGACAGATTTTTATCCAGCATGAGCCACGAGCTAAGAACACCTCTCAATGCGGTGATCGGCTTTGCCCAACTGCTTGAATTGCGGGAAGACAACGATGCCCAGGAAAATGAATTTTTACACGAGATCTCGAAAGCGGGCGGACATTTACTTGATTTGATAAATGACATACTAGATCTTTCAAAAATAGAATCAGGAACCTTGAATTTTTCGATGGAAACGGTTGATGTTCGTGCTCTGGTCAAGGAATGTTTTGCATTGACTGGAACCATGGCTGCTCAACGGGGAATAAAACAAATCAATAGACTGAAAGAAACTGAACCGGCCTACGTTCTGGCAGATTACACCCGATTAAAGCAGATTCTATTGAACCTTATCAGCAATGCAATTAAATATAACGGCCGTAATGGCGCAGTCAGTATTAACTTTGTGTGCAAAAATTCCAGCAAGGGACAAATAGTGATAGAAGACAATGGC
>JAOUPJ010000435.1 GCA_029879945.1 Gammaproteobacteria bacterium | reverse complement strand
ACTACGTAATCCTACGGCCAGCATGAGGCGTGGGGAGGAGATATTTCAGTCCAACTGCGCCTTTTGTCATGCCGCGGATGGGAGTGGGAAAAACTGGATTGGGCAGTTTCTACAGCCACCGGCACGCGACCTTAGCCGGGTAAAACTAGACCGGGAAGCCCTGAGGCAGACCATCCAAAACGGCCTTCCGGGCACCACAATGCCGGCCTGGCGTGATGTCCTCAATGAGGATCAACTGAATGATCTACTAGGTTATTTGTTTGCCGCGATACTCAATCGTTAGCGATTACCCCTACAGGACACGGAAGTATTTTATTCTTATATAAAATTGCCCAATTGGACTTTTCCTTCAGTTTGTAGCAGGTTAGGCACTATGCGAGAGTATTTGTGGAGTTGGATTCGCTATTAAAAATACTCTATATTGATATTAATATTATTTATGTGTGCAGGAGTGTACGCAATATCTACAAAGAGGTGTGCTCTATGAAACTTAAAGTGGCTTTGACCAGCATTGCCCTGTTATTTGCTCTTGTTGTTAGCGGAAACGTTTTTGCGGATAGCGAAAGTAAGCCCTTCGCAGAGAAACGCATCGTACTGCAGATCACCGATGATGATGAAGGCAAGCAGACATTGATCCTAAACGTGGCCAACAACCTGATCAAACACTATGGCCCCGATAAAGTGGACGTGGAAATTGTGGCGTTTGGTCCTGGCTTGAAAATCCTCTTCGACGCGAACGAAAATAAACCACGAATCCAAAGTTTGGCCGCCAGTGGCGTAGCATTCAGTGCCTGTAACAACACCTTACAAAAGATGACCAAGAAAATGGGCAAGCAACCCGTTTTAAATGAAGCGGCGAAGATTGTTCCAGCTGGAGTGGTGCAAATTATTGATCGTGTTTCTCAAGGCTATATCTTGATTCGCCCTTAATCTGGTTTTTAGTAAAACCGAACAAAAGGCCTCCACATGGAGGCCTTTTTCGTTTCCTTGCACATTTTTTCTTAGAGACGGGTTAACCCATTGCCCGTCCCCACCCTGTTTAACCGGGAAAAATTGATCTTAAGTAATGGGTTTTGTTGGCGTTAACCGCTAAAATGCAGGCTCAGAAATCTTTGTCACGGTGTGTTAATGAGTATTCGCGTAGGAATAGTGGGCGGGAGTGGTTACACGGGTCTTGAGTTATTAAGGCTATTGGTGTGTCATCCTATGGTAGAGCTGGTTTTTATTACTTCCAGGGCCGAGGCGGGTACGCTGGTGTCGGATAGCCTACCCAGTTTTCGACGTCGACTCGATCTCAAATTCATTGATCCGGCCCATGCGCCGTACAAGGAAGTAGACCTAGTCTTTTTTGCGACCCCCAATGGGGTGGCCATGCAGTCTGCCCATGAAATTCTGGCTGCTGGCGCTAAAGTGATCGATCTGGCCGCCGATTTTCGTCTCAAAGATCCACAGCTTTGGCGACAATGGTATGGAATGGATCACCATTGCCCTGAATTGTTGGAGGAGGCCGTCTATGGCCTCTGTGAGATCAATCGTGAGCAGATCCGTAAAGCGCGTCTGGTGGCCAACCCGGGGTGTTATCCCACGGCGATACAATTGGGTTTTTTGCCGCTACTGGAGCAGGGGCTAGTCCAGCCTGCGTCGCTCATCGCCGACGCCAAATCGGGCGTCAGTGGGGCCGGCAAACGCATGGAGCAGACCTACCTCTATTCTGAGGCCAACGAGAACTTTCAGGCCTATAGCGTCAACGGGCACAGGCATCTACCCGAGATCGTCCAGGGCTTGGAGGCCGCTACGAAGCCGGGAATCGGTCTTCTTTTCACACCGCACCTAGTGCCCATGATCCGTGGCATACACGCAACCTTATATGCCACTCTTAACACGGAAGCGGCGGGAGATTTGCAAGAGCTTTTCGAGAAACGCTATCAGGACGAGATATTCGTAGATGTAATGCCCTCTGGAAGTCACCCACAAACAAAATCTGTTCGAGGAAGCAATGTCTGCCGCATCGCGGTGCACAGACCCCAGGGTGGGGCGCGTCTGGTCATATTGTCGGTGATTGACAATTTGTTTAAGGGTGCCGCAGGTCAGGCCGTCCAGAATATGAACATCATGTTCGGCTTAGCCGAAGATAGCGGATTAGACGGATTAGCATTCGTGCCATAGTCAATGCAGGGAAGAGGATGAAAGCAGGTCGTTTAGTTGTAAAGCAGCATGCCCCGTGGTTTTACCCAGTCGTTATTTTCAGTGGGATTCTCGTCGCACTCCTGGCTGGCTGGATACTGTATGTGCTCGGGCAGCAGAATGCCGGTTTTGATAGTGTTGAGGCGGCTCAGCAAACAGATATTTTACGCAATACCATCGGTGAGCTGGAGCGTGAAAACGGCGCTTTGAGGGATAAGGTCGCCTTGCTGGATCGCTCGAAACAGGTGGATCAGCAGGCCTATACTCAAGTGGACGACACCATTAGAAACTGCAGGA
>JAOUPJ010000130.1 GCA_029879945.1 Gammaproteobacteria bacterium | reverse complement strand
AAAAAAATAGCCTGCACTACTGCTCTCACTACTCGGATCCAATTTTGCTCCCCCATTGTTAAATGCTGACTTTTCCTGTCTGACTGGTTTTTGACGGGCTCTAAGAATGCGTTTTAACTATCTGAAATACAAGTGATTTACTTCCAATTCCTCTGGCATAGGACTTGCTCCATTTGCTCTAGCCTCTTAACAGATCAGCAGGGAAAGAGATATGGCGGATAATGCGGTAGATGGTGGAAACACTACCAAACTGGTAGCGATGATGATCGTTGGCGCCATTGTTCTGGTAGTAGTAAGTATGGGTGGAATCTTTTTTCTATTGAAGAGCATGGGTTTACTGAATCCAGGTGGTACCCAGGCAGAGGCGGTGTCTCCGGACGCTCCCGCCATTTATCACCCTTTAGAACCTGCTTTCATAGTCAATTTTACCGATAAGGGCCGTTCGCGCTATTTACAGGCATCTGTCGAAATCATGACCCGTGATCCGCATGTGATAGAGGCGCTTACTGCACACATGCCGCTGATTCGAAATAACATCTTGTTGTTACTCAGCAGTCAGACTGCAGAGACTTTACACTCTCCGGCAGGTAAGGAGGAGATACGTAAAGTGGCGATGGAGGAGATTAACAAAATACTTGAGGAGCAAAGCAACACAGGTGGTATCGAAGCGGTATATTTCACAAGTTTTGTGACCCAGTAGTTCAACACATAGTCGAGGAATAGGATGAGCGGTGCAGATATTCTAACCCAGGACGAGATAGATGCCCTTTTGCATGGGGTATCTAGTGGTGACATCGATACTGGTGGTTCTCCAGATCTAGACAGTGATTTAACCACCTACGATTTTGCTAGCCAAGACCGCATTGTTCGCGGTCGTATGCCAACGCTTGAAATGATCAATGAGCGTTTTGCGCGATTTTTTCGTATCAGTCTATTTTCGAAATTGAGACGCGCAGCAGAAATTTCCGTTAACGGCGTGCAAATGATGAAATTTGCCGAATATGTACATAGTCTATTTGTTCCCACCAGTTTGAATATGGTCAAAATGAATCCCCTGCGTGGTACAGGTTTGTTCGTCTTTGATCCCAAACTTGTTTACATACTAGTAGATAACTATTTTGGGGGTGAAGGAAGGTTTCATACCAAGATAGAAGGTCGAGAGTTTACTCCCACAGAGTTGAAAATCGTTGAAGGGGTGTTGAAACAGGCCTTTTTTGATCTTGCCGAGGCTTGGTCTCCTGTATTGCAAGTGAAATATGAATTCTTAAGTGCTGAAGTTAATCCGCACTTTGCGAATATCGTAAGCCCTAGTGAAGTGGTCGTGGTCAGTTCCTTCAATATAGAGCTGGAAGGCGGTGGCGGTGAGATGCATATCACCTTCCCGTACCTGATGCTGGAACCCATTCGGGAGCTGTTAGACGCAGGGGTTTTAAGTGATCACGTTGAAATGGATGAGCGCTGGTCGCAGGCCTTACGCGAAGAGATTATGGATGCAAATCTTGAACTAACCAGCGAACTGACACAGGCGGAATTGACGCTACGCGATGTTAAGAATTTGGAAATTGGTGATGTGATATCGATAGAAATGCCTGATCACGTGCTGCTTAAATCTGCAGGTGTACCACTTTTCAATTGTCATTATGGCGTTTTTAACGGAAATAAAGCACTCAAGATCGCAGAAACGGCGGAAAATCCGAATGTAGACGTGTAGGGTCCTTAGGAGACTAGAATGGCTGAAGCTGAAGACGAAAAGATTGATGAAAATATAGAAGACGACTGGGAAGCTGCGCTCGCTCAACAGGCATTGGACGAGGATGACGGTGGGCCAAATGCTGTTGCAATGGATGAATTAGTCGCGGATTCCAATGATTCCCAGGAGCGTGTCGACCTGGAGATGATACTGGATATCCCGGTGACTATCTCAATGGAAATCGGACGTACACAAATCTCTATTCGAAATCTTTTGAAATTGAATCAGGGTTCGGTCGTGGAGTTGGATAGACTCGCCGGAGAGCCTCTGGACGTTTTGGTAAACGGAACTTTGATTGCCCACGGAGAAGTGGTGGTGGTTAACGAAAAGTTCGGTATTCGTTTAACGGATGTTATTACTCAGATGGAAAGAATCAAGAAGCTCACATGAGATTATTCTATCAATTAGGTTTTTTGTTTCTACTTCCCACTGCAGCCTATTCCGATGCAAAAGAGAGTGCTGCAACAATTTCAAAAATCACCGCAAGCGGTTTAGCCGGTGCTACTCCCGTAGACCCCGCAGCGGGTTTGCTCAAAGTAATGATTGGTCTGATTATCGTAGTGGGTGCAATTTTCATAAGCGCCTGGCTATATCAGCGATATGGACGTGTTAATAAGGTCAATGGTGAGGGCTTAAAGGTCGTGGGTGGTCTATCGATTGGTAATAAAGAGAGAGTCGTGCTATTGCAAGTCGGTGACAAACAATTACTTGTGGGAGTTACCCCTAGTCATATCGAAACGCTGCATGTTTTAGATCAGCCGCTGCAGGCGGGTAATGCGGATGTGAGACCGTTTAATCAACGGCAACTAAAAAACCGATTAGCAGACGCAATTCGTCAAAGGGCCACTTTATGAGTGGTAGGCCTATAAAGGCTTGGAGTGTGCTACTGACTTTGGGATTAATGCTACTTCCCTTTACCTCCTTTGCTGCAGATCCCGGTATCCCCGCAGTTTCCGTTGCCAGTGATGAAAAGGGTGGCACGGTTTACACGCTGAGCCTACAAATCATCGCCTTGATGACCATGTTGACGCTCTTGCCAGCTGGTTTGATGATGCTGACAGCGTTTACAAGGATAATTATTGTGCTCGCCATTCTAAGGCAGGCAATTGGTTTAATGCAGGCACCCTCTAGTCAGGTGCTTATCGGTTTGGCGTTATTTCTTACCTTTTTTATCATGGCACCGGTCTTTGATCGAATCTTCGATGATGCCGTAAAACCGTATGTTGCCGAAGAGATTGAATTGGGTGTCGCCCTGGATAGGGCTCAAGGGCCTTTACGACAATTTATGATGGGGCAGACACGAGAGACCGATCTCAGCATGTTTGCCGAGATCTCAGGAAATAAAGATCTGGAATCAGCAGACGCAGTTCCCTTTAGTTTGCTTATTCCGGCCTTCATCACTAGCGAGTTAAAAACCGCGTTTCAAATTGGCTTCTTACTTTACATTCCTTTTCTAGTCATTGATCTGGTGGTGGCGAGTGTTTTAATGGCTATGGGTATGATGATGTTATCGCCCATGATGATTTCCCTGCCATTTAAGATCATGTTATTTGTTTTAGTCGACGGTTGGTCGTTGATTATGGGCACGCTGGCTTCCAGCTTTTTTGTCTAGGAGACAAAACTATGACAGCTGAACTGGTCCTGGATATATTTCAAAATACCTTGGAGATCATTGTTGTACTCACCTGCATCATATTATTGCCAGCACTTGCCATTGGTTTGTTGGTTAGTATGTTTCAGGCCGCCACCTCGATCAATGAAATGACCCTCAGCTTCATTCCTAAACTACTCGTTACACTGGGGGCGTTGATGGTTGCAGGCCCTTACATGTTAACCATGCTACTGGAATACATGCGTAAGGTTTTTTTCGATATTCCCTATCTGATCGGTTAAAGCATGTATTTCACCGGTGCAGAAATTAGCGCCCTGGTTGGAACCTATCTTTGGCCTTTTTTTAGAAACGCAGCCTTAGTGTCTGCCATGCCCATTTTTAACTCGGTCTTTATTCCTATTCGGGTGCGTTTAGTCATCGCCTTGGGTATTACCTTTGCGATAGCGCCAGTTATCCCACCTGTGCCACAGGTGGATGTCCTTAGTGTTGATGGCTTGATGATAACCTTTAATCAAGTCGTGATTGGCATAGCAACCGGGTTTATTTTCAATCTGGTTATTGGTGCTTTCATCATTGCAGGTCAAACTGTGGCGATGCAAATGGGATTAGGATTTGCGACTATGGTCGATCCCAGTAACGGTAGCCAGTCTCCAGTAATGAGTATGTTCTTTCTGATACTCGTGATTTTGTTTTTTATTTTGTTGGATGGGCATCTTGCCTTGATCGGTGTATTGGCCAAGAGCTTTTATACCATGCCTATTGATACCGTGGGCCTGGTGCGTGAAGACTTTTACCGCATTGTAGAGTGGGCTTCGGTCATGTTTTCGGGTGCCTTGCTGGTGGCGCTACCCGCTGTGACTGCTTTACTGCTGGTGAACATGGCGCTGGGTATTATGGGTAGGGCGGCACCGCAGATGAATATATTTGCTGTCGGTTTTTCCATTACCATCATCGCCGGGTTCTATGTGGTGCTCGTATCGCTTCCTATTGTATTAACTCAATTCAAATCTCTATCACAGAGTGCTTTCTCTGTGGCCAAGGGCGTTCTGGGAGTGCTCTAAGGTATGGCAGAGAATCAAGACGGGCAGGAAAAGACCGAAGAACCCACGGAGAAACGGATACGCGAAGCGCGTGAGAAGGGACAGGTTCCCCGGTCACGCGAGTTTAATACCGTATTCATGCTTCTCGTTGGTTCGGCCACTGTGATTGTATTGGGTGACTTCCTGGTAGGAGGGATCTCGGAAATACTGAAATCAGGCTTCCTGATGGAAAGGGCGCAAGTATTCGATACCCAGTCCATTCTTTTGCGTCTGCAAGACAATATGATCGATATGCTCATCTTGCTTGCGCCACTGTTTATTGTATTAACCGTCGTTGCCATTCTCTCCTCTGTCATGGTTGGTGGCTACAACTTTAGCATGCAGGCTACCCTGCCTAAATTTAACAAATTGGACCCGATTAAGGGTACAAAACGAATTTTTGGTGCCAAGGGACTGATGGAGCTATTCAAGGCCCTGGCGAAGGTTATTCTGGTTGGCGTGTTCGCCTCTTTTATACTCTATACCTACGCGGATGATCTTATAAAGATAGGCTATCAGCCGATTGAAGTGGCCTTGGCCAACGTGGGAAATGATCTGGCGTGGTTTTTTCTTGTTGTGGCGGCCTCTTTAATAGTGGTAGCTGCCATTGACGCCCCTTTCCAGCTTTGGGATAACCAGCGCCAGTTAAAAATGACGCGTCAAGAACTCAAGAAAGATCATAAAGATCAGGAAGGGAGCCCGGAGGTCAAGCAACGTATTCGAAGGGCGCAAATGGAAATGGCGCAAAAGCGGATGATGGACAAGGTTCCGGAAGCCGATGTAGTCATTACGAACCCGACCCATTTTGCTGTTGCTTTGAAATATGATCAGGAAAAATCTGCTGCGCCTATTGTGGTTGCGAAAGGAGCCGACCTGATTGCTCAGAAAATTCGGGAAATCGCCTTCGAAAACAATGTGCCCGTGCTCAGTGCACCCCTTTTGGCCCGGGCCATTTATTACAGCACAAAGCTCAATCATCAGATTCCGCATGGACTCTATATGGCGGTTGCCAAGGTCCTGGCTTATATCTTCCAACTGAAAACCAAATCTGGAACGGTTTTTTCAAAGCCAATTAAGTTAGATGGCATCGAAGTCCCCGATGAGTATCACTACGATTGATCGTGTAATCATTTAGATGTGGTGTAAATGAACCAAGCGTTACAAATAATTAAAGACTTTGTGAAAAACGGCCTCGGCGTTCCGATTGTTGTCATGATGTTGCTGGGGATGATTGTTTTACCTTTGCCACCCTTTATGTTGGACGCCTTTTTTACGTTCAGCATTTCTTTGGCGCTGGTCGTTTTATTGGCTTCTGTGTACGTGCAGCGTCCTTTGGATTTTTCCGTCTTTCCCACAATTTTGCTCCTCGCCACTTTGATAAGGCTGGCGCTCAATATCGCGTCCACGCGGGTCGTATTGCTGGAGGGGCACACCGGCACCGGGGCCGCTGGCCAGGTGATCGAGTCATTTGGTGAATTCGTTATCGGTGGGAACTACGCAGTGGGTCTAGTGGTTTTCGCCATACTCGTCATTATCAATTTCGTGGTGGTTACAAAGGGTGCGGGGCGCATATCCGAAGTCAGTGCCCGCTTCACCTTAGATGCCTTACCCGGTAAGCAAATGGCCATAGACGCGGACTTAAATACGGGTCTTATTACCCAGGAACAGGCCCAGGCACGTCGTCAAGAAATTGTACAAGAGGCAGATTTTTACGGTTCCATGGATGGTGCCAGCAAGTTCGTTCGCGGGGATGCCATTGCCGGTATTCTGATACTGTTTATCAATATTATTGGCGGCTTTGCCATCGGTACCATCCAACACGAACTCAGCTTTGCCGACGCCGCCCGTAACTATACCTTGCTGACCATTGGTGATGGTCTGGTCGCGCAAATTCCCTCTCTCTTGCTTTCTACTGCCGCTGCAATCGTTGTTACACGTGTCTCGGCGGCTGAGAACATGGGGCAACAAGTTCTTTCGCAACTATTTGATAATCCGAGAACTTTAGTGATTACCGCAGTTGTGATGGGGATCATTGGTCTGATACCCGGCATGCCCAATACCGCCTTTTTGACCTTGGCTGCCATCGCAGGTCTAGGTGCCTATTACATGATGAAAAAGAGAGAGGAAGATCAAAGGATAAAAGATACGCCGCCACCCCCAGAGCCTGAAAAACCCAAAGAACTGGGTTGGGATGATATCTCTGCCGTGGATCTTATCGGGCTGGAAGTGGGCTACCGGCTCATTCCTTTGGTGGATAAATCCCAGGGTGGAGAATTGATGGCGCGCATTAAAGGTGTACGAAAAAAATTGACACAGGAGTTTGGTTTTCTGATTCCTGTGGTGCATATACGTGACAATCTGGAGTTGAATCCGGGCGCTTACCGAATCACGCTACATGGGGTGCCCATCGGTGAGGCGGAGATCTATGCCGATAGACATTTAGCCATTAATCCGGGACAAGTCTTTGGCAATATTCACGGTATTCCCGGAAAAGACCCGGCCTTTGGCCTGGAGGCGATCTGGATAGAGCAAGGGCAACGTGATCACGCCCAAACCCTGGGTTACACCGTTGTTGACCCTAGCACGGTCATCGCCACTCATTTGAGTCAAATACTCCAAACCCATATCCATGAGCTGATTGGCCGGGAAGAGGCACAGGAGCTATTGGACAAGCTCGTAATCAAGACACCAAAACTGGTGGAGGGACTGGTTCCAGAAACCCTCCCGCTCACTTCTATACTAAAGGTTTTGCAGAATCTACTAAGCGAAGGAATTCCGATACGGGATATGCGAACCATCGTTCAGGCGCTGGCAGACGAGGCTCAGGAGACCAAAGATATTGCCGCGCTAACCGCTGCGGTACGGATCGGTCTGAGCAGATCAATTGTACAGCAAATCAATGGCTTAGATGAGGAGTTGCCAGTCATTACCTTGGAGCCTTCACTGGAACATTTATTGCTGCAAAGCATTCAAGTACCAGGGGAAGCAGGTGGAGCGGGTATCGAGCCTGGTCTGGCGGAACGAATCCTTGATTCGCTCACCAATGCAGCCGGTAAGCAGGAGATGGCTGGACAGCCAGCCGTGTTGCTCGTGGCACCCGCAATCAGACAAATGATGTCCCGATTTGCACGCCGTTCCTTGTCCAGTTTGCATGTGCTTTCGTACAACGAAATACCAGACAACAAACAGATACGGCTGGTAGCAACCGTAGGTCAGCATGAGAAAGTCGGGGCACCGCTTGCGGAGTCTGTTTAGGGAGAACAATACAGATTTTTCTCCCGGGTTTATAGAGTGGAGTAACTAGGTTTGAACTTAAAGCGTTTTACAGCGCCGGATATCAAGATGGCCATCTCTCAAGTGAGAGAAGAACTGGGGCCAGACGCAGTCATTATTTCAAACCGTAAAACAGAGAATGGCGTGGAAATCATTGCGGCAATGGACTACGATGCCTCTGCTGCAGACTCCTGGGAGTCCATGCCCATTGAAAATGTTCCTGTTACACGCTCCAATATGCGTTCGTCAAATTCCTATCTTGCCCAACGTAAATCGGGCAATGCTGTAAAATCCTTGGCCAGTCGCATTGCTGAACGAGCGAAAAAACGCGACGATGAGCCCATGGATTTTCTCGGTCAGATGGATGCCTATGACCCCTACGATCCCTATGACGATGATATGCCAGACCCTCTGGCGGAACCACCACCTCCACCGCCCGAACATACAAAAGTTCAACAGGAACAGTCTCACCAGTCTACCGTGGATTGGTTAAACAAACTAAGAGGGATGGTACCCACGGATTCTGAACAGGGCGATGTCCCACAAAACATGCCCCCCGTTGCTGCTGCGCCACTTGCCTCCTCCAGCAATGAGGAAAACAAGGAAATGATGGCCAGCATGTGGAGCGAGTTGCAAACGCTGCGAGGTCTGCTGGAAAGACAACTTTCATCGATCGCCTGGGGCGATATTGCCAAGCGTTATCCACAGAAGGCCATGGCGACACGCAAATTACTGGAGCTGGGGCTGAGCCCAGTCACGGTCAAACGTCTGCTGGACGACGTAAAGGAATACAACAAGTTCGACGAGGTCTGGAAAAAGGCCCTGGCGAGCTTCGCCAATAAGCTGCCTACCACGCAAGACGATATTGTAATGAAGGGCGGGGTGTTCGCATTGGTTGGACCTACCGGTGTGGGTAAAACGACCACTCTGGCCAAGATGGCGGCACGCTATGCCATAAAACACGGTACCAAAGATATCGCGCTGATCACCACCGATAATTACCGCGTGGGGGCGCAGGAGCAACTCAAGACATATGGTCGTATCATGGATGTGCCCGTGCGCGTGGTCAATAACGCCCACGAATTGCGTCGCACATTAAAGACCTTTGTGGACAAAAAACTCATACTCATTGACACAGCGGGTATGAGCCAACGCGACGTACGTTTGATGGAGCAAATTCAGTTGCTCAGCGAGGGTTCGTCATTGATTCAAAGCTATCTGGTTATGTCGGCTGCGACACAACTAGAGGTTCTCGATGAAACGATAAAAACATATCAAAAAGCCGTGTTAGACGGCTGTATAATTACAAAAATAGATGAAACACATAGCTTAGGTGGCATCCTATCTGTTGTGGCTCATTATCAACTCCCCATCGCCTATACCAGTAACGGACAAAGAGTTCCGGAAGATCTGCACATGGAATCATCGGTTGAATTAATAAAAGCAGGGATAGCACTGATGCAGAAACATCCTAGAAAGGTAGAGAACGAGGCGGTGGAGTTGGTATTTGGAGGCGCAGCGAAACATGGGTCTATATAGTGATCGTTCCGATCAGGCCAGTGGTTTAAAAAGACTGCACCAGGCCAATCGTCCAGTTAAAGTGATATCCGTCGTGAGTGGTAAAGGCGGTGTGGGCAAGACCAATGTGTCTGTCAATCTCGCCATCGCCATGGCCAATCTCAACAAGCATGTCATGTTGTTAGACGCTGACCTGGGTCTGGCCAATATCGATGTATTACTCGGGCTTAGTCCACAAAACAATCTTTCACATGTGATTGCCGGTGAGTGCGCATTGGAAGACGTAATTGTGCCAGGGCCTGGAGGGGTGGAAATCATCCCGGCCTCTTCCGGTTTACAACAT
>JAOUPJ010000434.1 GCA_029879945.1 Gammaproteobacteria bacterium | reverse complement strand
TTTGAGTTGATGAAAATCTCAAAAGGCCGCCTCACCTCATGATCTGTACCTTGGTTAAGAATGATATCGTTAACCGTCACATACAAAGCATGTTCTGAAAGTGGAGTCTTGAGTTTATAAGTAGAACCCAATAACATCTCCGGCCTTTCGATATACTCATTCATGGCCTGAACGACTGGTTCGTCTTTCGCAAGTTCGGCGACCACTACCTCTTTTTTGTCCTCAGACTTATCGCTTAAGACCTTAAATCCGACGATTTTTTTTGCCAGTTTCACTGTCATAATCCTATCCCCTTCATTGAGAATCGACTTTCAGTCGCTCCTTAGAATTTTCCGTAATATCCTTCTTTCAGCGCATCGTAAAGATTGGCTGCAGTATGTATTTCTCCATCATACTCAATTTCTTCATCACCTTTCACTTCCACGGTAGTGCCATCATCCAAGGTAAAGACATACGTGGTGTTCTTAAGATCTTGCTCTTTAACGAGAACGCCCTGAAAGGCCTCTGGATTAAAGCGAAACGTTGTACAACCTTTCAGACCCTGGTCGTAGGCGTAGAGATAAATGTCTTTGAATTCTTCATAATCGAACTCAGTAGGAACGTTTGCCGTTTTAGAAATTGAAGAATCTATCCATTTTTGTGCTGCGGCCTGCACATCTACATGCGCTGTGGGCGTGATGTCATCAGCTGAAATGAAATAGTCTGGCAGTTTATTCTCTTCGTCTTCGGTAAACGGAGCCGCATTGGGATTAACCATTTCACGATAGGCGAGAAGCTCAAAAGAGAACACATCTACTTTCTCTTTAGATTTTTTCCCTTCACGAATCACATTGCGAAAATAGTGATGGGCAAAGCTGGGTTCGATTCCATTACTTGCATTATTCGCAAACGAAAGGGAGATCGTGCCTGTGGGCGCGATAGAAGAATGGTGAGTAAAACGTGCGCCTTGTTTTGCGAGCTGATCAACGAGCTTTGGTTCAATTTCCGCAATTTTCTGCATATAACGGCTGTATTTTGCGTGCAGCATTTTACCCTTGATCTTGTCTCCCGCCTTGATGCCATCTTTTTTCATTTCAGGACGTTTACGCAACATGGCTTCGGTGACGACAAACTCGTCTTCCATGATAGGAGCCGGACCTTTTTCTTTGGATAGATCCAGAGATGCCTTCCAGCCTTCTACTGCCATTTCACGGGTAACGCGCTCAGTGAATTCCAAAGATTCCTTGGAGCCATATTTCATGCACATCATGGTGATAGTTGAGCCGAGCCCCAGGTAACCCATACCGTGACGGCGCTTGTGTAAAATCTCTTTCTCTTGCTGTTTCAAGGGAAGACCATTGATCTCCACCACGTTGTCCAGCATGCGAGTAAAGACACGAACGGTTTCACCAAACTCTTCCCAATCAAATTCTGCTTGATCAGTGAAAGGACGTTGCACAAAGCGTGTTAAATTGATTGAACCCAGAAGACAAGAACCGTAAGGAGGTAAAGGCTGCTCACCACATGGATTGGTGGCGCGGATATTTTCACAAAACCAGTTATTGTTCATCTCATTGACTTTGTCGATGAGGATAAAGCCTGGCTCAGCAAAATCGTAGGTCGAGGCCATGATCATATCCCACAGGCGACGCGCCCTGATTGTGCGATAAACTCTGCACGCCACGAGGCCATTATCGTTAGTGAGATAACCTTCAGTGACTGGCCATTCTCGCCAGATTATTTCCTGCGTGTCATCCAGATTGAGCTTATCCGAAGAGGCCTCTTTGGAAGAGATAGGAAAAGCCAAACGCCAGTCCTTGTCTTCTTTAACTGCCTTAATGAACTCTTCCGTTATCAACAAGGAAAGATTGAACTGACGTAGACGACCGTCTTCCCGCTTGGCACGAATAAAGTCCATCACATCGGGATGGCCCACATCGAAAGTCGCCATTTGCGCACCACGACGCCCTCCCGCCGAGGAAACAGTGAAGCACATCTTGTCATAGATATCCATGAAGGAGAGAGGACCAGAGGTGTATGCACCGGCACCAGACACATAGGCACCCCTGGGTCGCAAAGTGGAAAACTCGTAACCGATACCACAGCCGGCTTTAAGTGTTAATCCTGCTTCATGGACCTTATCGAGAATATTGTCCATGGAATCCCGAATGATCCCCGAGACAGTACAGTTGATAGTGGAAGTCGCTGGTTTATACGCCAAAGCGCCAGCGTTAGACATGATACGACCCGCAGGAATCACCCCTTTCCTGAGAGCCCACAAAAATTTTTCTTCCCACTTTTCTCTGTTGGCGGGCGTTGTTTCCACCTCTGCCAATGCTTTTGCGACCCTTTTATAGGTGTCGTCTAGTTCTAAATCAACGTCTTTGCCTTCTTTGCTTTTAAGACGATATTTTTTGTCCCAAATATCCAGGGATGCTGCCTGATAGGCAATCTCAGTCACGCTGTTTGGAACAGCCTTGAGATGCGGAGTTTTAGCCTTAACGG
>JAOUPJ010000433.1 GCA_029879945.1 Gammaproteobacteria bacterium | reverse complement strand
CATCCTTGGTAGACTTGTGAATCAGTATCTGATTTGGTTTAAGAAGGCTCCTGCTTTTGTGAACAAAACAGGGCTCATATTTACTTGTTATATCGCCCCAATATAACACGTATTGGTATTTCTGGAATGTGGAATCGTTTCACATCGTTGTGGCAGAAAAGAGAGTCTCACTGGCCAGCCTCGTACTAAGTGACTATTGTGCGAAAAGTGCCGGAAAAGCATCTGTCCCCTGAGTAATTTTTTAAACGGATAAGACGTGAGAGTCGATTTGAATGTTAGAAGCCCAAAATCACACTATTGCTTTTTATAGTAAACTAGTTTACTATAAAACTCTAATCTTTTAAAAGGGCAATATCATGCAATTTTCTGAAGAAATTATAATAAAAGCAACAAGTAACGAAATATTTAATATCTATTCTAAGGTCAACGAATGGCCAAGTTGGGACCCTGATGTAGTTGAATCCTCTTTATTTGGTGATTTTTCATCGGGAGTACAAGGTGTATTGAAACCCGTAAATGGGCCTAAGGCCAAGATTCATCTAACGGACGTGGTTCAAAACAAGGCCTTTACGGTAACCAGCACTTTACCATTGTGTAAATTGGTTTTTGAGCATGAGCTAGAGGAATTGGAAGCGAGCACCAGGGTAATACATCGCGTTACATTTGAAGGCCCATTGAGTCGTATTTTTAGTCGGATTATCGGCCCACAAATTCGTAGAGGACTTCCAGAAACGCTAAAAGGACTTAAAAATATTTCTGAGAACTTTTCCCATGGGTAGTTTTAAATCGAATAGCCCGAAGGAAAGCGCTGGTCTACAATTTTGGAAGCTTCATCAATATTGGCAAAAAAGGATTATCGAAGTACTTTTTCCCATATCAATAACACATACGCAGTTTGTAATATTGGCAACACTCAGGTGGTATCAGGATCAGGACATACGTCCTACTCAACAGCAAGTTGCGAATATCAGTGGCATAGAAAAAATGACTTTGTCGAAGTCGATTCGACAACTAGAAGCGAAGAAATTACTGGTAAGAGAAAAAAGTAAATTAGATTCTCGCTCTGTTTCATTGTTTCTATCAGACACAGGATTAAAAATCCTGGTAACAGCAATTAAAAGCGTAGAAGAAATTGACGCAGAAATATTCGGTGTTTTAGGCAAGGAAAAATCGGCAAAATTTTCTAATCATTTATTTAAAATCAATCAAGCACTGGGCATCTGACATATGAACAGAGCTAACTTGCCAGCGCGGGCCCCGCTTTGTGCAATGGCGACATGATTTTGCACACGCTTCTTCTCTACTTTTGCTTACACGCAGCTCATTCTGGGCGATAGGCCGCTGCGTTAAAGTAAACGAAGGGAGACTAGTCACCCTAATATTATCGGCTGGATATCCGATATATTGTACTATATAATGTACAATATATTCATACTGCCCGAGGTGGAAGTTGAAAAGAATCAATATAAATCAAGATATTAAGCCAATGTCAGAGTTTCGTTCCGGCGTTGCTTCATTTTTAAAGCAAGTCCACGATACCAAGCGACCGCTAGTTATCACACAACATGGAAAGGGAGTCGCAGTCCTGCTCGATGTAAACGAATTTGAGGCGATGCAAGAGAAAATCGAATTGCTAGAGGATATTCACCTGTCGCTCAGCCTAATTGAATCTGGACAAGGAGTAGAGTCTACCCATGCTAGAGATATGATTCTCAAAGGAATCAAGAATTGAAGGTTGAGTGGTCGCCCTTAGCCTTAGAACGTATTAAAGAAATCGCCGACTACATCAAAGCAGACAGTTCCATCGCCGCTAAGAATTGGGTGAATTCAATATTTGATAGAACCGATTTGCTGTCGAGCGCTCCGAGGAGTGGGAGAGTTGTTCCCGAGCTAAAAAATGAAGAGATTCGAGAAGTCATCTTTGGAAACCATCGAATCATTTATGCAGTTGGGGCTGAAGTGTTGTCAGTGTTAACAGTTCGTCATATCCGCCAAATTTTGCCAATAGAAGAGGCTCCGCGGCCTAACAAATGAACAGAGCTAACATGCAATCGTGGGCCTCGCTTAGTGCAATGGCGACCCGATTTTGCACACACTTCTTCTCTGCTTTTGCTTACACGTAGCTCATTCTGGGCGATATCAAGAAAATGGGGTGACTGATGGGGCTCGAACCCACGACAACCGGAATCACAATCCGGGGCTCTACCAACTGAGCTACAGTCACCATTGAGCGGTTTGAATGGTCTCCCGGATTTCGCGGAGTTTAATCCTGCGGGTGCTAATCCGGGCTACCTTCTATTCTGGGCTTCGCGACACTCAGCCCAGCCTACGTTTATCATGCAAGGTGCACAATTCAACGCTTCTTTGATAATGGCGCGCCCGGCAGGATTCGAACCTGCTACCCTCTGCTTAGAAGGCAGATGCTCTATCCAAATGAGCTACGGGCACAGTGTTTCAAATCGGCCTAATCCTGGCGCGTTTTGGAAGC
>JAOUPJ010000129.1 GCA_029879945.1 Gammaproteobacteria bacterium | reverse complement strand
GCTGCGACTCACCACCACGACAGAAAGCCAAAAGGTGCGTGACGATATCTGTTCCCCTAAGACGAGCGGAGTGAATCTCCTTAATATAATCTTTTAATGTGTCATCACTGGAGTTCTGAAGATGATGCATGGCCATTCCCGTATAACCTGCCACAATCGTCAAAATATTATTGAAATCGTGCGCAATACCTCCCGTGAATTGCCCGATGAGCTCCAATTTTTGCCCTCGTTGTAAACGCTGTTCGAGTTGTCGTTGTTCCAACTCCGCATGATGTTTATCCGTAACATCGGTAATGATGGAATACACGCCCAATACATTACCACTACGATCACGACTGGGAATCCCCTGAACCTGTACGCGTTTCCGTGAACCACCCACCTGAAGCTCCACTTCACATAGCTCAGTTTCACCTTTTAGAAAACGTTGATATATTCCCAGAATCGTTTCACTCTCGCTACTATCAAAAAGATCTGTCACTCGTTGACCAAGTATTTGTATTATTTCTACTCCAAACCAAGTCTGCGTTGTTCTATTTGCATAGAGCATCTTAAGTTCTGAATCCAGCTCCCAGATTAAGGACGGAAGTGAATCATTGATCGCTTCAATGCGCCGAGTCAGTTTGTCTGCATCTTTCTTCTTGTCATCCAGTTCTTGTACTTTTTTTCCGAGCTTCTCTGAAATTGTCTGGGCATAGATTTGAGCTATATCGTTCCTTTCTTCCAAATCATCTAATGACGGAACCTCCTCTTTTAGCACAGCATTGATTTCGTATAGTAATGCATCGAGATCAAATGGCTTGACTAAGAAGCGTGATGCACCCAATCTATATGCTAATTCCTGATCCCTTTTATCAGTATACGTTGCGGTGTAAAAGATTACTGGGATATTGGGGATAGCAGAGCTGCTCTTAATTCTACGGCACAATTCATAGCCATCCATTTTGGGCATCAAAATATCGGTTACCACTAAATCGACGCTCGATACCTCTAGTAGTTTGTACGCCGACTCACCATCCTTCGCTGACAAAACATCAAAGCCCACTGCTTCTAAATAATCATTAAGAAGCACTCGCGAATCGTCCGTATCCTCAACTACTAGTATTCGCATACAAAGGCGTCCAGAATCTCTTCAATTTGTGATACTACCCTATCAGGATCGATGGGCTTTTCTATATAGCCGGAACATCCTGCCTCAATCAATGATTCTCTATCACCTGCCATGGCAAATGATGTCATGGCTATGATCGGGGTAACTCTATGCAAACCCCTTTGTTTAAGATTTCTAAGCACTACGGTACCATCAATATCAGGTAATTGAATATCGAGAATAACGAGGTCTGGTTTTATTTTCATCGCCAGTTCCAGTCCTTCCATTCCGGTTTCCGCCCGAACTACGGAATAGCCATTGCGGCTTAAAATAAAGGAAATAAGCTCCATATTATTTTCATTATCTTCGATAACTAACACTCTTTTCATAATTTATGCCCTAACAATCATTTCATTATTAGCATTGATCCCAACTACAGTATTTCAGCAAACAATCTAACTAAGCTCTGCATGACGGCCCTTTCGTTCCAGAATCGTTGTGACTTGTTCAATAAATCGCTCTGGATCTATTGGTTTTTCTATGTATCCATCACAGCCAGCCTTCACAAGCGCTCCGCTATCTCCAGTCATGGCATAGGAAGTAACAGCAATAATGGGTACACTGTTTCCCTTCTCTGTTTGCCGCATTCGTCTTAACACCTCAATACCATCTATGTCTGGCAATTGAATATCCAAAAGAACCAAATCTGGATCGTCGCTACAGAAAAGTTCCACGCCAACAATCCCTCTTTCCGCTTCCAAAATCTCAAAACCACTGGCCTTCAAGATAAACGTGACCAGCTCCATATTGTTTGGATTGTCTTCAACGACCAAAACTTTTCTCACAGCCTCTCCCTCTAACTCTCCAGTTCCAGCTCACACGGCACCGTAATAGTAAAACAACTACCTTTATTCACTTTGCTTTCCACCGTCAAGCCACCATGCAAAACTTCAGTTGAAATTTTCTTGGTGAGGTAGAGGCCCAGCCCGGCACCACCGGCCTTTACCTTCAAATGCGTTGGCAACCTCTCAAAGGCTTGAAAACAAGTTGAGATTTCATCGGGCGCAATACCGATTCCGGTATCTACTACCGACAGTTCGATATTCTTTCCCTTTTTTAATTGAACAATTTCTACGCCACCCTTTTCAGTATATTTCACGGCATTAGAAACTAGATTGTGGACACACTGTGCAAATCGTTTTCGATCGGAGTAAAGATAAATATCTTCTTCACCCTTAAGCTGCAAAGAAATACCCTTCTTCTCAGCGGCTTCCTTAAACTCAGCCATCACTTCATTCACTACTGATCGAGAAGAAAATTCAGCCGGAAATATTTCGATCCGGTGGCCTTCGATTTTTGCAATATCAATAACATTGATTATCAGTTCCAAAAGTTGTTTTGATGATCGATTTACTCGTGTCAATTGATCCCGTTGCCTTTCGTTTAGCTCACCGGAAAGCCCTTTCAACAGAATTCCTGTAAACCCGATTATCGAGTTTAAGGGCGTTCTCAATTCATGTGATACAGACGCAATAAACAACGATTTTAATGTATCGAGTTCTTTCAATTTATGATTGGCCAACTCCAATTCACGTGTTCTAGAGCGAATTTTCGATTCCAAATCTGAATTCATTTCGTTGAGCGCATTAAACAAGCGATCACGCTCATTACGGCTACGGTGAGACAGAATTCCAAAAGCTAGATCACCCGCCACTTCCTCTAACATAGTCATTTCATCAAATTCAATTGAGTTACCTGACTTGGCTTTTACATTGAGTATCCCAATGGTTCTATTTTCATCTTTAAGGGGCAAAGATACAATCGAATTGTAATCATGTTCCGTGGCCACATCCCAACAGGCCTCGCAAGAAGCCTTATTAGATATACTGGAATTCACAACCGTAACACGGGATTCGATGGCTCGTGTTACCGAGTGGCAGCCAAAGCGACTTCCCTCACAGTGCAATGCAATGGGAATCGATTTTCCATCACTGGATGCGTGGGCAACCACATTTAGTGATGAGGAGTCGTCGGCATCCAGAAATCCCACCCATGCCTGAGTATATTGTGCATGTTTAACCAACACATCACACATACTTTGTGCCAATTCACGCTCACTGGAAGCGGCTACCATCGCGAAATTTCCCGCACTGATGGTGGATAAACACCGATTGACTACGAAATTGACTTGCTCCAACTCCCTGCTCTTTAACTTCTCAAATCGCAATTTACGCAGCAAAGACTGAACTTCTGTTTCGCTATTTTCTATTTTCTTTTGTAGATGTTGCTGTCTGCTTTTTACTTCGTGTAGTTCATGTGTGTCTCCCAAGGTTGCCTTGTACAAGCGAACCAACTGATTCAGTTTACGCACTACAAATTCACTTGAATATTGCCCATGGAAAATATCAATAACGCCATATTCAAATAAGGTGAAGCATTGCTTTTCGGTCAATTCCTCAGAAAATGTGACCACCGGAATTTTTTCCAGTGTGTGCCTTTTTTTGCATTGTTCTATAGATGAAAGAAGTGCCTCAAAGTTTGGTGAACTGAAAATCACCAAATCAACCGCGTCTTTACTTAAAATAGGTTCTATGGAAGTCACGTCTCTGACATAGACAACAAAAAACTCTCGGACTGAAGTGGATGCTGAATCAGGATGCAATATGGGTATGACATCACCGATACAAAGCACCAAGGGCAAAACATCACGCTTGTTACTTTTTACTAAGTTCCCACCCTTTTGCTTCTCCACTATTGGGATATCGCTAAGGCAAATTTCGGTTTGTTCCGTCATTATTTAATCCCGTAATATTGTTCTACACCAATATATGCGACAATTCCTGCCGTTCAATTTCCATCTAAATACGGTTAGCTACCCTCAGTTTCGGGTAGCGCCTCAGTTTTTTCCCGGGGTAAAACTCGACACCCTTTTAACACTACAGTAAAAGTGCTACCCACTCCTATCACACTTTCTACATCAATATATCCCCCAAGCAAGTCGGCAAGATCTTTCGAAATCGCGAGACCCAATCCCGTGCCGCCTATGGGTTTGTGAGAACTTGAACTACCCTGCTGAAAAGATTCGAAAACTGTTTTAAGATGATCTTGACTAATGCCGATGCCTGTATCTCTTACCTTGAAAATAACGTCATCACCCTCTGTAGTACAAGTTAGTTCAACACTCCCTTTATCCGTAAACTTGAGTGCGTTATTAACGAGGTTAAGTAAAATTTGATACAGTTTGGTTTCATCACTGAAAATAACCAGTTTTGAATCTTCTATATTAACCCGAAGTTCAATCCCCTTTTTACTGAACAAAACTTCATTCTGCGTTACCAGTTTTTGTAACAAACCGCCCATAAAAAACGATTTCTTCTCAACTTCCAGCTTTCCAGACTCAATTTTTGATAAATCAAGTATTTCATTAATGAGCCCTAACAAATGTTTGGCGCTATCCAGAACAATACCTAGATGTTTTTTTTGTGTATCAGATACCGGACCTGTCATGCCGGTTTTCATAATTCCGGTGAAGCCAATAATTGAATTTAGCGGAGTCCGTAATTCATGGCTCATATTGGCAACAAAATTGGACTTCGCCTTGGTTGCGCTCAGCGCTTGGTCCCTGGCTATTTCCAGTTCCTTTGTGCGTTCTTCTACCCGAACCTCTAAATGCAGGCGGTACTCCTCAATTTCCAGTTCATATTTTTTCTTATCTGAAATATCTCTTATCACCTGCACCATTCCAAAGGCGTTTTTGTTGAAAGTAATCGGTGATAACGTAAATTCAAACCATTTAGTGTTTTCTTTTATTTCAATTTCGACCGAATCAATTACGTTTTGAGACATGACATTGACACATACAGGGCAGGATCTTTCCTCAGTCTTTGCATGATGAAACACTGAGTGCGCATTCTTACCAATCAACTGAGCCTGACTAAGCCCTGCCAACTCACACGCGCTTTTATTTACTTGTCGTATGATGTTGTTTTCATCGACCACGATAGTGGACAGTGGGATTGCATCATAGGTTGTGGCTTCTTGAGCCATAATGGAAAAGGGCTCTTTTAGGGTGGTTCGAACAATGGCAACGAATATTACCCAAAATGAGAAAAGTTTAAATATGTGGCCTGCCTGATTGGATATGCCGTAGACACTTATATAAAAGGTAAACGAAAGCTCTGCAAACATGGTAAAGACAAGCGAAACCACCATCAGTTTCAAAACTCTGGGTTCGATGTATTCCTTTCGTTTATACAAATACAGCATCGCTGCCCCCAGAAGCGCGATAATAATGTACTCGCTAACAACTTTAAAAGTCGTCAGGCCACTTCCTTCGACAAAGCCTACTGGAAATAGGCCCGAATACACCAACGCTCCGACGACTAGCGCTGCAACACCATATCCGGTAAACACAAGCTCTTTACGTAAACCGTGTGTTAGAAATATCGGGGCAGAGAGAAGTAAAATCGCCTCTAGATAACGTGTTCCAATCCAGAACTGAACGGCAGAGTTTGCACTCCCGATGGAAAGTATATTCATCCCCTTGTAAGCAAAGGTATGAAAGAGATCTAACATGGCTATCCAAAAATAACCACATCCCAGATACATAAGAAAATTGTTTCGGGTAAAAGGATACGTATTCCAAGCCACCACAAACATCAAGATACCAACAGTGATGGCAAAAAATTCAGCCAGGCTATGGAAGAGGAGAAAACTGTAAAAGCTCGAAAGAATTATGATCCCCGCCAGGACCAAGGGAGTAATCCAGATCCATTTTTCGATCTTGGGATCACCGAATTGATTATTGCTTGCGTCCGTTCTCACGATTTTCTAGTTACCTAAAAAAATTGTAGCGTCATACGCAGTAACAACACACTTTCCGCGTTTTTTAATGCACTTTGGGGTGTAGGCTGATACCGGGTATCTATCCAGCTCAGATTGATTCGACTATTACCGGTCGGAATCCAATTAACCCCAACACTCATGGCTTCCGCAGAGGAGGCCATTAATATTGATCCAGTCAGCTTACTGACTTCATCTCGCAACGTGTTTGAGGCCTCGAGAAAAGAAAACCTAAAAACGACCTGCCAGGCCCCGCCCCAATTCCCGCCATTATAGGCAGTGCGTGGTTTTGTTTTTTGAAACAGCCCCCCACGATAGAGATCCGTTTCCCCGGTTAGATAATAGGAAAGCAGTACACTGTAACCAGAGGCCTCCCCCGATTGGTTACTGGTCTTGAATCCATAGCGTGTATCTAAATAATTCGCGCGCATAGACCAGGAGCCAAACGATGAGTAAATACCCACAGCAGTACGCGTGCGCTCGTCCACAGGTAAATTCCCAGCCATAAGAAAGGAAGTGCCTGATTCGCTACGAAGGTTGATCTGATCTCCGTTTTGTTTTCCGCTACTCACAGTAAGATCAGGATAAAACCTGAAGCCGGATGAATCACTCTCACCGATCAAGCGCCCCGTAACCCTGAGGGCAATATCTTTTTGGCCATTGTCTTCGCCGTTACTATCGATACCATTTCCGTTAAAGACCCCAAGGGCATAGTGGTAACGACCGGAGGATGAATCGTCTCCCAATAATTGCACCCCCACATCCCTACCCGGCGTCAAGCTATCAACCATGGCCCGACCAGCCAGTGGAGTGTAGGTAAGCGCACTCAGGTGTTCGGCGTACGTGGACACATCGAATTGACCGAAGCGGACTTTGTGTTCAGGCCCCAGTTTGATCCCCAAATAGCCGTCCCTGAGTTTGCTTCCGGAAGAGTCGTCAAGCGAGTATTGGATTTTGTAGAAAAAGACGCGATCTACTGTTCCGACCAGAAACAACCACGCATTAAACAAATCAGTACGTGGGTGGCGGGTAGCGTTATCATCTATGGGGATGAGGTCGTACAATAAATACCCGCCTAGCAATAAGGTATCCTCACCGGTACTGTTGCTAACTCGGAGGCCGCTGTCGATATTGATGTTCACGCTATCCACGCTGGCGTGTCCTTCTCCACAGGTAAAGAATGTGGAAAAAAATAATGCACAGAGGAAATTCCGGAAATCCATCCTCACCGATTTGAACTCCAGGGCAACATACAATTCGAAAATTAATGGAATTTACCGACTATTCTATTGGGTTATACTAGTCGAATACTAACCCGTTAGCAATTAACGATTTTACATTTCAGCGAATTGTCATGGCCTCAGCCAATTATCTGTGCGGAAAGGGACTGGATGGTGTCCTTATGTAAGAATATGACAAGTTTCTAATATGGAAAAATGAGAAATTTTATTCGCAGACTAGCCGTGTGGCATTCAACCACCATTCAGAATTTGTTCGATCCATGCCTTGATTAAGTACTATTTTTTAAAGGAATATAGAGGCGACTGCAAAGCAAGTGAACTCCTATTTCCAGACTTGCCACCATTTTTTTCCCGATTTCCAATCTTTAAATCTCTGCTCTATGGACGGCTGCACCAGATCGTAGACTTTCCACGAATCGGGAGCATGGTATATAGAAGGGGCATGCCGACCCAGGATGCCAGCGTAGTCAACAAGATACTTCTTATAATAGTGCTCCGCGAAGGCGTTCCCCTCCTCACTGAAAAAATCGCTACTTATCTCCTTGTTACAATGCTCGATCAAAAACGATCGCGGCTTGAGTTCCCGGTTTTTAATTTTGGCGATATCTGAACTATGTTGGGACGAGAACGCTGCACTTAACAAGTCCTTGCTCATATACCATGCCAAAAACATCGCGATATGTGTGCCGCCATTTTCCCAGGGTACCTCAGAGGGAAAACCGTCTGCGGCGGTATGCCAATCGATACTATCGTAAACCAAATTCCTATCCACCTTTTACAACAATCTCTACACCAGGGCTCAAGAATAGGTAAACTGAAAATTCTGGTCAAGTTCTCGTGACCAAACCATCGACGCCCATTTATATCTATAGTTGATTTTTCCCGCGTCGGCTGATACAACACTGCTCTACAGTCTACGGGATATCCTATGCGTTACGTCGTTCTGATTCTGGCCTACGCCGTACTCGGCCTACTGGTAGGCCTGGGCTTTCTTTTTCCGCAGCGGCCCACGGATCCACTGGATTTTTTTGTTATATCCGCCGCACTCATCCCCGTTCTGGGCATTTTTGACTTTATTGGTCAAAGTATCATCGATAATGAGTGGCTTAAAAAAGGGCCGGGAGGCGTTCGTTTAATCATCGGGCTGATTGTGCTTGGCGTATTCCTGTGGTGCGTTAAGTTATTGCTCGGTTTTCTGGATCTACCCACTATTCCATGGGAAATGTAATTGAACTGAAAATGTTACCTACTACACTGTAAGCACTGATAACAACGGTTGCTTCGAAATAACTATTACCCTTTCACTGTTGTGTTTCAAATCATAAGCGACCTTCGTACAACTTATTCTTTATAAAGTGAGCGCTATGGTGTATCCAGGAAAAACCCCTTCGGTTCTTTTTATGTTTAGTCTCGTTTTCTTTTTGTTCGCCTGTGGCGAAGGAAGTAAAGAAGAAAGCACGAAGTCAGACGACCCACTCTCTTGCCCCCCTCTTGCGGCCATCAGCTCAGGAAACTGCGAATTGCTTAAAGGGACAGGAAGCGCAATTCGTGTCAGGGGAAATGTGTTTCTACCCGAGGGACTACGGCGGGGGGCAGAGGTGCTCATCGAAAACGGGGTCGTTGCCTGTACCGGATGTGACTGTGGCACGCACGAGGCAGCAAAAAATGCGAGTGTGCTCAGCTGTCCGGACGGCACCGTCACACCGGGGCTGATTGACGCTCGAAGTCACCTGAGTTTTGGTGGCGCCACGCCAGCCGTGCACACGGAAAAATACAATACTCGCCACAATTGGCGACTGGGAACGGAGGGAAAAACAGAACTCACAATTTCCAATAATGGTGTGGCGGGGATTCAACTATCGGAAATCCGACAGATCATGTCCGGAACCACCAGCAGCATAAGTAGCGATGCAACACAGGGCATGGCAAGAAATCTGGCGCACAGTGTACACAGTCAACTGGAACATGAGGCAGCAAGTTTTTACACCTTTCCGTTGGGAGACAGCAATGGGCAATCGCACACGGATTGTGCCGGCTACGCCACGGCGTTGAAAGCCGCTGATATTGACCAAGCGCATCGCGCCATACTCGTCGCCGGTGAAGGCATCAATACGAACGCCAGCAACGAGATAGACTGCATCGATGGCTTGGGTCTCAACAGCCAAAGCCTACTATCGAACAAGGTGACCCTGGCCTCGGCGATCGCGTTGGACTCTTTTGACATGTTTGTTCTATCGCTAAAAGGCAGTGGACTGATCTGGACACCCCGTTCGGATACCTCGCTCTACGGTTCCACCACGCCGATACCGCAGGCCAAAAAGAAAAACATTAATCTTGCCCTCGGTACCGTTTGGACAGCCACCGGTTCGGCAACTATGAGCCGAGAAATGAGTTGCGCAAAAGATTGGAACGCTCGCTGGGGTGGGCAGGTATTC
>JAOUPJ010000128.1 GCA_029879945.1 Gammaproteobacteria bacterium | reverse complement strand
CCCTAAAAATTGAGCCTTTCTACCAAGGTAATCAAACCGTTTGGGTAAAGGACGCATCTCGCGCTGTAGGCGTGGCGCAAAACTTGATCTCAGAGACAAAGCGAGATGAATTTGTTCAACGCATTAAAGATGAATATGAGACAGTTCGTATTCAGCACGCCGGTCGCAAAGCTACCGCTAAGTGGTTGAGTTTAGAGAATGCGAGAAAAAATAAGGCCAAAATAGAATGGCCTCTCATTGAACGACCGCTGCCTGAGCCCAATGACACCAAACTGATTGTCTTTGAAGATTATTCCATTGAAGAGCTGATCAAGTTTATAGACTGGACTCCTTTTTTCCACACCTGGGAATTGAAAGGGAGTTATCCCAAGATCATCAATGACCCAGAGAAGGGCAAAGAGGCCAAGAAGCTTTTCGATGATGCGCAAGCCATGTTGACGCAGATCGTCAATCATCGATGGCTAAAGGCCAAGGCGGTGATGAAACTATTTCCGGCCAACAGCGTAAATGATGACGATGTGGAAGTATATAAAGATGAATCACGTTCGGAAGTGTTGACGACCCTCAATTTCTTGCGCCAACAACAAGAGAAGCCGCGTTCCGGCCCCAATTTGTGTCTGGCAGATTTTGTGGCACCTAAGACGACTGAGTTAAAAGACCATGTCGGCGTGTTTGCCGTCACGGCGGGAATTGGGATCGAGGAACACGTACAGCGCTTTGAATCACAACACGACGACTATAATTCCATTATGCTCAAAGCGCTGGCTGATCGATTGGCGGAGTCCTTTGCCGAACGCTTGCATCAGCGCGTTCGTACCGAGTTTTGGGGCTATATGCCTGAAGAAGAGTTGGATAACGAGGCGCTGATTCGTGAGCGTTATACGGGTATTCGTCCGGCGCCAGGCTATCCGGCCTGTCCCGATCACACTGAAAAGCAAAAGCTTTGGGACTTGCTTGAAGTAGAAAAGCATACAGGGATTAAATTGACCGAGCACTTTGCCATGTTGCCGGCGGCATCAGTAAGCGGAATCTATTTCTCGCATCCCGATTCACAGTATTTTGCCGTTGGTAAAATAAATCGGGATCAAGTTGATAGCTATGCCAAGCGCAAGTCCATGTCCCTATCCGAAGTAGAACGTTGGTTGGCACCGAATCTTGGTTACGATTCGTAGTCAATCTTATGAAGATATGGGTTGATGCAGATGCGTGTCCGGTAGTGATCAAAGAGATTCTCTACCGGGCCGCTACGCGAACCCGAACTCTCGCTACCTTTGTTGCCAATCAATCGCTTTCAGTGCCCAAGTCCCCCTTTCTAAAAACACTGCGTGTGCCTTCCGGCTTTGATATCGCCGACAATGAAATTGTGAAACAGGTGCAGGCAGGGGATCTGGTTGTTACGGCGGATATACCGCTTGCCTCAGAGGTCATCAATAAAGGTGGTCATGCCCTGAATCCTAGGGGGGAGCTGTATAATGCCAATAGCATTGGCGAGCGTCTGGCAATCCGTGATTTCATGGACACCATGCGCGCCAGTGGTATTCAAACCGGTGGTCCTCCTCCTCTAAATCAGAAAGATAAGCAGGCCTTTGCCAATAATCTGGATCGTTTGTTGGTTCAGGCGAAAAAAAATTCCTGATTTCTGTCAACCATTCGCTTTCTTTTGCGTTATTCCAGTTGTGGAGCCGAGTTTTATCCCGAAATCTGCATTTCGGTGACGGTGTGCTTTGGTCTACAATGTCCTAAATGATTGATTTTATGTGAAGGACTAGATTCTGGATAAGCTGCCTACTCTAGACAGATTTTTGGCCTCGGTTGAGCATAGGGCCTATAAAATGGCCTGGCTGGCGACGCGAGACCGTGATGAATCGCTAGATCTGGTGCAAGACGCCATGTACAAATTGGTGCAGAAATATTTACATCTTGATGTAGAACAGTGGAATCTGTTGTTTTTTAAGATTCTAAACAATCGAATTCTGGATTGGCACAGAGGGAAAAAGATTCGGGGCCTGTTCGGCGTGTTTTCCGCCCAAGAGGAAAATGAGGAAGACAATGAGATTGAACAATTTGCGGACTTCGATCAGCTTAGACCTGATCGCCTGCTGGAGCGTGTGCAGCAGGCTGAAAAAATAGAAAAGGCGATCGCCAATTTGCCCATCAGGCAGCAACAGGCCGTCGTACTTCGATTATGGGAAGGCTTTGATGTGTCACAAACGGCAGACATTATGGGCTGTTCACAGGGTAGCGTGAAAACCCATTTACACCGTGCAACGGTCACTCTACAGAATATTCTAGGAGATGAGCACCATGACTGAAAATGAAAAATCATCACCATTACACAGTTCGATTTCAGGCGCACTCAACAAACAGACACTAGAAATCGACCCCTTGGTCTCTCAACGCCTGCAGCAGATCCGTCGCGATGCCTTGGCTCAGGCCGAAGCGCAAATGACACCCCGGTCCAGGGAGTTGCATCGCTGGGTGCCTCTGTCTGCCTTTGCAGCGCTTGCTAGCGTGGCGGTGGTGGTGATAGTCATGGCTTTGGGGCCGAAAGGCTCCCCGGCGGGACTTGCGCCAGTAGAAGAATTGGAAATGCTTAGCAAGATTGAAGACATGGAAATGATTAAGGAATTGGATTTTTATTTGTGGCTGGAACAAAGTGGCGAATTGGATAATTAGGATATCAATCGTCGCAGTATTGATAGGCTCTAGCGCATTTGCTGAAGAGCTGAATCCTGATGAAGGCCCTGAGTTATCCTTGGAATTGTTGGAATTTATCGGGAACTGGCAAGACAAAGATGGCAACTGGTTTGATCCAGAAATGTTACTGGAAGAGGTGAACAACATTGATGAACTCGGCGAAAATGTTGAAAACGATAAGTAGATTGCTGGCAGTTTTGTGCCTGGTGCTTACGGCCTCAGTAGGGGCAGACCCTGTTGCATGGGAAGACCTGAGTGATAAGGAACGTCAGATACTCTCGAAATTCAAGGATCAATGGGGCGGCCTTTCCGCAGATCGACAATGGGCAATACGTAAAGGGCTTTCACAGTGGAAATCCATGGACGGAAAGCAGAGGCGAGAGGCCAATGATAGCTTCAAAAAATGGAAAGGGATGATTGCCAGCCAGCGAGCGTTGATCCGCAGACAATATGAGCGATTTTCCGGTCTCCCTTTAGATGAGCAACGAAAAATCAAAGAGGGATTCAGGAAGTTCAAGCATTTGCCGGTAGAGAAAAAGAAGGCGCTACGTAAAGCGTGGAACAGGATGTCGCCAGCACAAAAGAGACGTATGCTAAAAAACAGGGCGCTATATAGGTATATGTTGCTAAAAAGACTTAGAGACAGGCAGTTACAACGATAATAGGCTAATGCGAGACATAGTTTTAACTCTATTCATGCTGTGCGTCTTTATCAGTAACTCTTGGTCAGAGGAACAGGGAAGTTTGGGCTTTGATGTTTCTATGGGAAGTGACTCGACGGAGGCGACAGACAGTTCGTTATCCATTTTTTATCTCTTTTCCGAGTCACAGCTGATATCTGCCAGCTATTCCGAAATAAATGAAGTTGAATCATACAATGCTTCTTCGAGTTCGTATTCCTTGTCGGTATCCAGCAGTGAGACGGACCTTGTTTCAGTAGGGCTGGATCTCTTTCATTGGGAAAACAAAGATAAAAAGACCATTGATACGAACAGTGCGAAAGTTTCATTTAATACAGACGAGGTGTCTGTGTACTTGCGCCCGATGCAAAAGACACTGAGGTTTCCGATACAAAGACCATTTGTGATTACTCATGTGGTACTGCGTAGTAGAGGGCTGGGCTTTGGTGTAGACTATTTTAAGAATTACCCCTGGACTTTCCATTTTGAAATTGGTGAGCATGAGTATTCGCGTGATTATGTTGTACTTGAAGATCTGGACCTCTTTATAACACTCTCCATTTTGGGTGACAACACCATCGTGTTTTCACTGGAAAAAAAATATCGGGAGTTTGGACTTTCCTACGAATGGGAAAATCTCGCTATGGGTTTCGACTTTCACCGAGGGATATCATGGTTGGAAAATACCGTTACGGACACGAAATCAGTCTATTTTACATGGTTTATTAACGACTTACTCGCGACTGGTCTTTCTCTGGGTCGTCAGTCCTCAGACGATATTGAAAATATAGATATCATGAATGTCACACTAAGCGTCAAATTCTAAAAAACTCCTGTCAACCGATCCCACGTCCGCTCGTTGTTCTTAGTAAGCGCGCAAATAAATGTACCTCATTAACTAAGAAAGGGCTAAATGATGAACTCTAATAATCACAATTCTGTATATTCAGAAAAAATTCATAAACTGATCCTGGTGTTTGCCTTGATGGCCACACTTATTGTGACAGGGGGTTGCCTGCACAAGGAAACCGGTGCGCTTGAGGAAGTGGAAGGCAATAGTGAATTGACCATCAGTTTGACTGACTTACCAGGAGAGTTTTCCAGTTATACGGTGGATGTTGAGTCGATAGAATTGACAAAAGAAAGCGGAACGATTGTAGAGGCTGTTCCCGTAAGTACTCGCGTGGACTTTTCGCAATATGTCGATATGACAGAATTTTTAACGGCTGCCACAATTCCTGTTGGAAAGTACGTCAAAGTAAAAATGCGCTTGAATTACCTCAACTCGGATATTCAGGTTGAAAGTCCCGGTGGTGATATTGTCCCTGTTACAACGATTGTAGACGAACAGGGCAACGCTATTGACACGCTGGAAATGAGTGTGAGTCTGTTGGGTCGTGATGAACTGGTAATAACGCCAGGAGTTCCGTCTCACCTCACGTTAGACTTTGATTTGAAAAGCTCTAACCAGGTGGAATTCGATTCTGATGTCAGGTTAACAGTATCTCCGCTGCTTGTTGCTGATCTGGAGATTGATCCACACAAAGTCCATCGTCTACGTGGTGCCTTGGCTAATGTTAATGTGGATCAAGATCGTTTTCGCGTCATACTGCGACCCTTTTATCAACGCATTAGAAACCATAATGAGCGGCGTTTTGGCGCAATCCCCGTGGAAGTCACGGAAACCACGCAATACGATATCAATGGCATTGCATACGAAGGTAAAGCCGGGCTGGAGGCCATGAATGGTGAACCAGCCTTTTCCGCCGTGATTGTAATGGGTGATCTAAATCTAAAACCCCGTCGTTTTGTGGCGCGAGAGGTGATCGTCGGTTCAGGCGTACCTGGAGGGACGCTAGACGGTGCGCGTGGAACGGTGTTGTCTCGCTCTGGCAATGAAATCGTGTTGAGAGGTGCTACACTGATCCGCGCCGATGGCGCTATCGCTTTTCATAAAGATTTAACAGTAAATCTAGCGGATACAACTTTCGTGCGAAAACAGCTCTCGTCGGAAACAGTGACCATAGACGATATATCTGTTGGACAAAGACTGGGGGTGATGGGTGTGGTAAGCAATGATGGAACGGGCTTTGCGATGGACGCATCAAATGGTTCTGCGTATATGATCTTGTCCAGTGTGAGTGGTACAGTCAATAGCCTGCCCAGTATTCCAGACGGCAAGCCCTATATGGAATTGAACGCGCAAAAAATTAATGGTAGACGAGTTTCGGTGTACGATTTTTCGGGAACAGGAATTGATGCTGGGAATGACGCTATCCCCTCCAGCTATGAAGTGGAGGTGTCTGGCCTGCCCCTGGAGTCTGTCAGTGCAGGGAGTGTAGTAAGAGCGAGAGGCTTTGTGAAATCATTTGCTCAAGCTCCTGCTGATTTTATTGCCCGTACAGTTGTTAATCTGGATTATGCTCCCGCCAGGCTGGCTGTCAATTGGCCCTATGGCTCGCCGGACGCGCTAAGTGTGGATGAAAACAATCGAATCCTTCTCAATTTTGCCAGCACTGGGAAATTTCATCACGTTGTGAGAAGTGGAGTAGTAACAGACTTGATGGATCAAGGGAGTGGAGAGCGTGCCGCTAGCCTGGGTTCATTGAGCCAAGCCGGGATATTTATCTTACGAAAAAATGGCGTGAACAAGTTCTATTTCCAATACGATACGTTTGTAACGTTGCTCGCACAGGAACTCGCTGCAGGTGAAAAAATAAGACTAGTTCAAAGCAGTGGTCAGTACCTTCAGAATGACCTGTTATTTAAATGTACTCGATTGTTGATTGTGATTTAGTAAATAACGTGGCCGAGAAACGAAAGTTTCTCGGCCTTTCGTAACGTTGCGAAAGTCTACAATTGCTGTCAATTTTTTTATGTTAGTAAAATAGTGTATATCTTATCTGCTGTTCATTTACTTTCGAGTCCAAAACCCATAGCTTTACCTCAATTAGAACAGTCGGAGACTTTCATGGAAGGAATTCTGAAATTAATTGAGCAAAGTTCAATAGAACTGTCCAATAACCAGTTATGTATTTGGTTGTCTTCGGGCAGGAGAGATGAAGACTACTTGGGTTTTATTCCCGCAATGAGTTTTTTTGTGCTGGGATTCAAGGACATGGTGATAGAAATGTCTTCGCCGGATGTTAGCTCGCCCCTGCAGGAAGAGTTGAATGTGCACTGTCAGGAAGATTCAGAGCATTGGAAGTGGTTTTTGGGTGACCTTCGTAGACTGAGGTATTTTCCAGTCGAGAATGGTGAGTTCTCTGTCTCAGCGCTGGAAGTCATCTGGAACGAAGAATCTTACGCCACGCGTGATCTGGTTTATACAGCTATGTATTACATTAAAATGCACCAGGAACCAATTTATAGGCTTGTATTGATTGAGCTTCTGGAGGCGGCGTTTGCCGTTTTCATTGCCGCCATGAAGAAAGGCGCACTGGATGACTTCCACTACCGAGAGCTCATGTATTTCGGCAAAAATCACGTTGAAAAAGAGTTGAGTCATGAGCGTGGATCGTGGGTGGAAAATCAACGGGCATATCATGAAAACAAATCACTCCATGTGAAAATTGGAGCAGAGGCAAGATTGTCTATGGAGCTCATGATTCAGGACTTAGTGAAAAAATTTGATTTAGCTTTTACCGATTGGTATTCGCGCCGATACGCGTTTCGCCGTGAGGGCCTAAAATTAATTGCGCAGAAGCGAGATTCTACCGCAATTATGGCAGGTTAAGGTGTATCGATTCTATGCAGCGGCTTGCCCAGTTTCTGCTGATGAATCAAGTAGGGGTTCGATGAGCTCAAGTACTTCGTTGTCCACTAGCGGTAGGCTCAGAATTTGGTTCACGCCAGATTGAAGTAGTAATGTCACTTGTGATTCTGTTGCACGTAATAGGCACGCTACTACAAGAGTAGAAGAATTCAATTTATTAAGTGCTTTTTTAATGCTTTTTATGCATTCGTCTGGATTGCGAGATAGGTAAACAAAGATGAGGCGATAATCTTTCTGAATAAGGTCTTCGTCCGGGCTTTCACTCAAATAACGAATCTCAGGATTCAAGCCAAGGCGCTTTAGAGAATCTGCTGCTGCAGTGCAGGCATACTCGTCATCTGACAGTAAGAGTGTAGGAATGTGTTCTAAAGGCGAACTCCTTGCCAGTTGTGTGGCAGTCTCTTCATTAGCAAAAACGGTAGCAAGATGCGTGTTGAGTGTGAAGCTGAATACCGTTCCAATGCCGGGGTCGCTACTGCATTCTATTTCGCCACCGAGTTGGGTTACCAGATCACGCGCTGTGGCTAGGTCAAATCTTGGAGGATGTGTCAAAGTTGTGCTGTCCACTTGTGTGAAGGTGTTAAAGATCTGAACTTGTTTGGAGAACGGAATGCCAACTCCGGTATCTTTGACTTGAAAGAGTAATTTGCCAGGCATGTCCATGGATACTGTGACAGTGACGCTGCCCTTATGGGTATGCTTGAACGCATTGCTCACCAGATTTATAAGTATTTGCTTTAGTCTGTCTTCGTCTGAGCGTACAATATTTGGCACGTTACCGTGTATTTCGAGGGCTAATCGAATTCCTTTTTGGTTCGCTCGGCTGGTAAACATGTCGATGACAGAGCTAACTGACTTCCCTATAGAAAAATTAGAATAATTAATTTCAGTATCACAAGTTTGTAATCGGGAGTAGTCCTCAACTTCATGAACTAAAGTCATTAATTCGTCAGACGATTGGTCTATTATCGTTATTAGGTCTTTTGTTTCAGGGTCCAAGTTGTTTAATAGTAGCAGCTGAGTGGTTCCGATAATTCCATTTAGCGGGTTTCTGAATTCCCGACTGAATTTGGCAAGAAATTCATTTTTGTTTTTAACTAAGGCTTGGGCTCTTTCCATGTTAAAGTGAAGGTAATTTTCAGACTCAATCTTGTTTTGTATTTCTTCTTCCAGGCTTTTTGCCGTGCTGTCAGAAAGAGATTTAAAGGTATAAATTGGCAGATAGATAGACATCAGTATCATCAGGCCAAATGCAACAGAAAAGCCCAGGATAGCAAAATCAGGAATAGGTCGGAGAAAAGGGAAATCGAGAAAGTGCAAACCATTAATAATAAGAATCCCTGCAAATACATTTTCCATCGTGCGATTTTTAGTAAACCAGAAATGGGCGATCGCCGAATGAATCATAGGCGTGGCGACTGCAATCGCAATAGGTATTGAGGTGTATGTAAATCCAAAGTCATTGGTGTAAAGAGCGATCGACGCGATAATGGAAAAAAACAAAACACCATTGTAAAGCGTATATTTTGGTGGGATGCCGTTAGTTTGGCCTAATATTTTTGCAAGGATGAGTGAGCATACATAGTAAGTAGAAAAAGCAGCAATAATTTGTGGGGTGCCGGTGTCAAACACACCCTGCAAAGCGAAGTTCACAAATGTACCAATCCACAGAATTGCGCCCCACATATAGAGTGAATTACGATTCATAATCCACAGGCTACTCATAAATAGAGTGTTCACAAGAACAATGCCGGCGTAAAACAAGAGTAGAGGTTTTAAAATTTCCATAGTCAGTTCGTTTTGGCGTCACATATTTGTGATATCGACCTAAGAACCTGAAAAGAGTAGTAGAATTATTGCTTCAAATGAAAAATATTGTTTACTAGGGGTGTTAAAAGTATCAATTTTAATGCGATTATGCGCATAGAAAGTGATAAGGTGTCGCCCCGAAAATTAGTCATACTAGAGATAGTCGGAGAAGCACTTTCTAAATACGGTTTTGCCCTCTATTTCGATATTGTCCCCGTGAGACAAAACGATAGAATCGAAATCCCGCTCTAAAATTTCGTGGAGAGAAGTCGAAAAACTCTGTTTGTCCTTTATAGCGGATCGAAATAGCCGTGAGGGCCCAGTTTTGTTTAGGGCGTCATTGGCTCTCAACATCAGGTTGCTAACTATTCCTTTGGATTTTTTAAGGTTGAATATGCAATCCGTGACTATCAGTGTCTTGGTCTGGGCGTGAAATAGGATATATTCCTTAACGGCAGGAACGCCTTCCAAAAAGATGATATCAAGGCACTCGCTGTGGGTGGATTTGAAATTGCCTACGGTAGTACGCGATAGACGAACGAAATTTTTCGAATTTTTAATCATAAAGGGAGCATAGGTAGTCGCTTGAGGAAAACGCAAAATCCAGTCGTCTAGATAGAGATTGTGCATCTTATTGGGGGCGAAAAGGGTGGCG
>JAOUPJ010000006.1 GCA_029879945.1 Gammaproteobacteria bacterium | reverse complement strand
CAGCGCAAACTGTTTTTTAATCTGCGCAAGTCTAAAACAAGACTGGGTTGGTTTAACCAGGCGGAAGTTGATGCGGTTGCCAATGACCTGGGGGTTAATCCTGCGGTGGTGTTGGAAATGGAACAAAGGCTGGCCGCGCACGATGCCTCTTTCGATTCCTACGGGGATGATGATGACGACAACTACGTTGCTCCGGCACCAGCAGCCTACTTGGAAGACAATCGCCATGATCCAGCGCGTACTCTAGAGAATAGCGATTGGGAAGAAAATAATTCAGACCGATTGGCGCATGCCTTGTCCGCCTTGGATGATCGCAGCCGGGACATCATCAAACGTCGCTGGTTGGCGGAGAAGAAAAGTACCTTGCAAGAATTAGCGGCTGAGTATTCTGTGTCAGCGGAGCGGGTTAGGCAATTGGAAAGCAATGCTATGAAGAAGCTTAAAAATACGCTGGTGGCTTAAGTTTTCTCTGCACTGTATACGAAGACCCCGTCCAGATGGACGGGGTTTTTCTTTTTGGGGGAGGGGAGGGATTCGGTTTACTCTGGCTGGAAGCGGAGCGTCCCGCTTCTAGCATCATTTTATATTGTTGTTATTGGCTCCTCAGCGTTTTAACTTACCGAAACACAGAGTGCTTCGGTGTTGTTGTTATCCTGATATACGTACACCGAATTGATATCGATGCCGTTAAAACCGGTGTTTATATCGATCAGTTCATGTATCGAACCGAACTGGTTTGCCTTCATCACATTGTGTGTGTAGACCTTTTCTGCCTTTAGGCTATCTCCGCAGCTGTCACTTGATATCACCAGTTGATAGTGCGTCCCTTTTTTCAGTCCCAGTAGCTCCAGCTCCAAAACGGGCGTTAATCCAGAACTTATGACTGCCATACCTTGCTGAGCGGTATTCAGCACCTTGTCTATTTCAGTTGATGGACTTGAAATAATCGCCAAGGCAGCGGTTGAAACAAAGAGGGAGAGGGTTGCGATTAGTTTTTTCATTGTGTAGCTCCTTTCGTGTGTGTTGTTATCGTTGCTAGTAATTTCGCTTTGTTTTGTTTCAACCGTGCATCTTGGCGACTTAAGTAAATTGTAGCCCCACCAATTCTGAATACTTGTTATGTGCTTCACTCTTGAGGTGAATTTTTTCTAAATATAAAAAATAAATTTACAGTTTCGGGGTATCCTGTTGAAAGGCATTGAAAATATTACTTTTTTGGTCGGGGCCTGTTGCAAAGATCAGACGTGAAGTGAGCTGTGTCTCGCTTGAGACCCATAGGAAGCACTTTTTTCCCGTTGCCCTGACAGCTTATCCAGGATACGTAGCTACCCTTGTGATTACATGCTCGGTCGGGGGTTGCGCACCTCGGTCTGAAATTTGCGTTTTACGGGCACCTGCGAATTCAGAACAAGGAATAAGAAAAATGTGTATCAGATTTGTTTGCCGAAAGCTAAGCGTTGCCGTAGCGATTTGCGTGCTGTTGTCGGCCTGTAACCATGAGGAAAGTAGCACTGAACCAAATCAGGCTGGAGATACTATTAATAACACGACCAACAATAACTATTTCCTGAGCCCGACAGCAGTTTCTACGGTTTTCCCAGCAGAGGTTCGTGTTGGTGAGCGTTTCTTTATAACTGGACAGAATTTTGGCGCCAACGACGGCAGTGCGACACTGGCCTTATCGGTAAATGGGGTGGCAGTTACTAACATTGAAAGCTGGACCGATACCCAGATCATTGCCACTATGCCCAGCGGCGCGGGGACAGGCAATGTGGCGGTATCTGTAGATGGAGTGGCGGGCGCACCGGGTTTTGTCGTGGTGCCCTGGGTGGCAGACAACCCAACGAACGTAAAATTATCAAACAGTACTGCGGGTGCGGCAGACAATCCAGCGATTCTCAATGACGGTTTTGGCGGGACCATTATAGTCTGGGAGGAGCATAAGTCAGCGACCGGAAGTAAGGACATTCTCGCCCAACGACTGGATAGCAGTGGTGCTGAGATGTGGACAGCCAATGGTGTAGTGGTTTCCAGTGCGACCTACGACCAACAAAAACCCAAGTTGGTGGCCGATGGGGTAGGCGGTGCAATCATCGTATGGGAAGACTACCGTAACACCGATACTAATGGAACAACCATGGATCTGTATGCACAACGTATCAACAGCACGGGTGTTGTCCAATGGGTAACTGATGGTGTAGTAATTAGTACTGCTTCCGGACATCAATCTAACGCAGAAATAGTTTCTGATGGTGCAAGTGGTGCGATCATCGTTTGGCAGGACGAGCGCGTGGCAAACATTGATATTTATGCCCAACGAATTGATGCAGCAGGCGCTGCGCAATGGCTTGCCGACGGTAAAGTTATAAGCTCTGCGGCCAATGGGCAATATGCTCCCAAGATTTTGTCTGATGGCAGTGGTGGTGCCTATTTGGCTTGGCAGGATGCTCGTGCTAACCCTGTACTTATTTATGTAGACCGCATCAATTCTTCCGGAGTATCTCAGTGGACAACTGGTGGTGTAGCAGTAACGAGTACATTGCCAGGCACCCAGCAGACTCCTCTTCTGGTATCCGATAGTGCCGGAGGACTAATAGTCGTGTGGTCTGACGCTAGAAACGACGGCTTTTTTGACATCTTTGCTCAGAGTATTGACTCCACCGGTACCACGAAGTGGGGTACGGATGGAAACACCGTGGCTGCTGTAGGAAGTTTAAACGAATACCCTTACCACGCCATTTCTGATGGGGCAGGGGGTGTGATTGTTTCCTGGGAAGACAGTAGAAACTCGGGTAGTACAGGAATCGATATATATGCTCAACGTCTGGACTATCTGGGGACGGCAGTATGGACTACAAATGGAGTAGCGATTAGTCAAGGGGCGAATGCCCAGTACTCTCCAACCATGGTGAGTGACGGTGATGAAGGAATGATAGTGGTTTGGCAGGACCTTCGAGCAGACGGTGGGGATGTATATGTGCAAAGAATCACCAGTGATGGGATCGCTCAGTGGGAAACCGATGGCAAAGTCATTGCCAATCCAGCTTTAAACCAATACTGGCCGAGGATTACTGCAGACGGTGCAGGCGGCGCTGTGATTACGTGGGCGGGTCAGACTGCGAGTTTTATTGAGATCCGCGCTCAGGGTATTACTGCTAGCGGAAAGCTATAGCTGCAAAGGTCCGGAAAGGTACTGGCATACCCTATGCTTTTAACCATTACGGACTGAACATTAGACTGAGGAGCGGTCATGGACATACTCAATCATCCACGATACAAAGAAAAACCGGTACTGCTATTTTTTGAGAACTTTGTATTGGACGCGATCGGAGAGTTACCCGAAGAAAACGAGACGGTTTTAAACGACCTCGGTTTGCAGGCTATTTTTGGCACCAAAGCCGAAGAATGGCGGGATGTAGTCAGAGAATCCTTACAGTTATCGCCGACGATTTCCATCAGCATATTGGATAACTGGGTCAAGGCCCTGGATGCTGACCCGGACACAGAGCCCAAGGCGTTTTCTCATGCCTATGTGGACGAATATTTCCGCGATGGCAGCCAATTGGATACCTGGACAGAACAAGGCCTGCAAGACGCAGTAAACCGAATTAAAGACTACATAATAAAGGGAATCCAGGAGACGGGTGAACCGTTAGAAGAGCATTTGGAACTGGAAGAAGCAGAGAGCTAGTCTTACTTAATAAAACGGGGTGTCGATCTGCATTCGACACCCCGTTTTTTCAAACCACACAAATGGATTAATTTCTCACAATATCTCCGATACAACGCACGGTGTCTGTGGTCGCAGCGGTGCGATCAGTTGTTCTACACTCTGCATCGCTATAAGTGAGTATGGTGTAAGAGTCTCCACTTACACTCAACTTTATTCCACGATCAACAGGTAGAACCCCGTCAGCATCGACATATTGTGACAGCTCGATCACATCTGGAAATTGTTGGTTTTCTTGAATTGAAACCGCAAACGCCAATTTAACTGCGTCCAGGGCTTCGCTTTGGGCGAGCTGTTGTGATTGGTTAGAAATGCCTACGAGTTTTGGTACCGCGACAGCAGAAATGATTACCAAAACTGCTAAAACCATTAGTACTTCGACCCAAGACATGCCAGATTGCTTCTTCATGGGATCACCTCTAGTTCAGGTTGCGTTCAAGCTGCTACTACTCGCTTTGTAAACAGCATCCTGGCGCTCCCTCGCATAAATCTAAATCCTTAATTACCCTAGGATAAAATCCTAAGAATTCTCAAAGTGTTAATCGGAGTTTGGGGGGATTTCTTTAAAAAATGAGCAGTTTTACCTTCCAAAGTATGAACATGTTCACACACCTGGGGCAAAACTAGCGGATTACAGTAAGCAGGTGTTCAGATATGAGTGAGTTACAACAAAGTCTAGATTTTGTTCTAAGGGTATAATCCCAAACAAAGGTGCGCTAATTGATTTTTGGAGAGTGTTTAATTGCTGGCGTATCACTTTGGTGTGCGGGGTATTTAGATTGGCAATCCAGCCGGCAAATTCCAAACCCGATTGGGTGATGGATTCAACCGTCAGTAAGCTGTGGTTTATACAACCTATGCGTATATCTACTACTAATATAGTGGAAAGCGCCGCCGCCTTGGCAAGCGTAGTAAAATCATCTCCGGACTTGTTCAGAGGAACTTTCAGTCCGCCGGCCCCTTCCACCAGGACCACATCAGAGGATGCGCTAAGTTTTTCGATTTGCCGGCAGACTTGATCCAGCTTGATTTCCTGTTGTAAAAACTGTGCTGCAATATGAGGAGCGATGGCGGGAGCGAATGCATAGGGGTTAATATCCTCATAGCTTAATTGCGGGCACAGGTGTTTTTGAATAAGCAAGGCATCTTCATTTCTGTATTGACCCTCTCTATACTCACATCCACTTGCAACCGGTTTCATGGCGGAAACAGTCAAGCCCTGTTGTTGAAGTGCTTTCCCCAGTGAGATGGTCGCCACTGTTTTTCCAACACCGGTATCGGTGCCGGTTATGAGATAGCGAGCGGCACTTCTATCCTTCACGTCTACCGCCGATCTGGTCTATGCGTATTGTGCTTTCACTATCGACATTGGGCTTGCTTGTGGGCCAGGCATGGCCGTAAACGACTTCATAGCTGGCAGGCAAGACATTGTCTTGACGAAATTGCTCATAAGCCTGAATCATTTTATTAAACTGAGCCTTGCCCGTTAGGGTTTTTGTTCTGCCTCTGCTGCTGTTTCTGGAGCCCAGGGTTTTCAACTCACCCATCAAACTTTTTACCGTAGGATAGGTGAGAGTGAAGTGCTCGGTTTCCATGACCGGATCAACAAGCCCAGTACGCATCAGGGCATCGCCAATATCGTGCATGTCTAAAAAGGCGTTCACATGCACGTGATTGTCTACCTTGGACCAGGCACTGCGTAGTTCTCTGAGTGTATCGGGACCAAAGGTGGAAAACAGGGCCAGTCCTCCTGGCCGAATAATACGGTGAAATTCCTTGAAGGCTTGATCCAGGGAGTTGCACCATTGTATCGCCAGACTGGAGACCACCAGATCGATGCTGCGTTCTTTAATGGGTAGAAACTCGGCGTCTCCGCATACAAAATGCTTTTTCCCTTTTATTCGCTCCATCCAGCCTGTTTTGTTTTTCGCGTATTGAGCCATGCCAAGGGCCAGGTCCAGGGCAATGACTTTGGCTTTGGGAAATCGCTTGCGTAGTAGATCGGTGCAATATCCTGTTCCGCAGCCCACGTCCAGTATGGTGCTGGGTTCAAGTGTGATGTAGTCCAGATTTTCCAGCAAACGATTGGCGACTTCACGCTGCAAAACGGCAACTTCATCATAGCGGTTAGAGGAGCTATGGAAATTTTCTTTTACGCGTTTTTTCTCGACCTGATAGGCGAGTTGTTCTGCATCAAATTGATTCATTGAGTGCCTTTCGTCGATTCAATTGGATCGATAAAATTTCTAATCTGTTGTAGAAACTCTTCGCCATGAGAAATAAAGGGGGCGTGTGCTGCCTTTGGGAATATATGTATTCGGGCCTCTGGCATTAGTGTGTGCATTGCCTGCGCTAGTTTCGCCGGGGCCTGCGAATCGAGTTTGCCGTAAAGGAGCAGTGTGGGAATTTCAATCATGCCGACTCGTTCTCTTAGATCTGCATGTTTTAGTACATTCAACCCGTCTTTCAGTGCCTGATGATTGGGTTCGCCGGCCGCAAAGATTCTTTCGCGCAATTCTCGAAGTGTTTGTCGTGAATGTTCTGCACCGTGTACCTGCAGACTGAGGAAACGTTTTATGGTGCCCTGGAAATCGGTTTCCAAACTACTGGCAAAGTTTTCGAGGGAGGTCGGATCAACACCGGGCCAGTCGTGATCTTTGGTAAAGCGGGCGCTTGCTGCCAGCGTAATGAGTCCTTTGATTCGATCAGGTGCCTTCAATGCAGCAGCGAGACTGATTAATCCGCCCATGGACCAGCCGAACCAGTACGCTTGGTTAGGTGTTGCTTTAAGTGTTTCATCCACAACGGCATCGAGTTCAAATTTCTCAATCTCAAAGGGACTTTTTCCGTGGCCGGGCAGGTCTATCAGGGTAAGACTATAGTGCTTTGACAATGTGAGCGTGATGTCTTGCCAGATGCCGCTATTGAGCGCCCAGCCGTGTATCAGGACGAGTTCGGGACCTGTTCCCATTTTCTCTACATGAAGTGTCATGCGCACAGTCCTTCCAGGGCGCTCAGTAGTGCATCAACCTGTTGTTCGCTATGACTGGCCGAGAGGGTAACACGCAGGCGCGCAGTGCCTTTGGGAACAGTGGGAGGGCGTATGGCGCTGAGCCAGATTCCCTTATTCATGAGTGCTTCACTCCATTGTAAGGCTTTTTGTGCATCACCCAGTATGATGGGTTGTATGGCCGTCTCGGATGGCAGCAATTCCAGTCCCAGTTGTGTGGCTCCCTTTCTAAATTGGTGTATGCGTTCCTTGAGTTGGGCGCGGCGCCAGTCTTCTTTTTTAATGATGCTAAGGCTAGTCAGTGCTGCAGCGGCCAGGGCAGGCGGCATGGCCGTGGTATAGACATAGGTGCGCGCCTCTTGTATGAGCGTTTCAATAATCATTTCTCTGGCAGCGACAAAGGCACCGGAAACACCGAAGGCCTTACCCAGTGTTCCCATGTGTATATCGATGTCACTGGGAGTTAGTCCCAGATGACTTGGTGAACCTTTTCCCTGTTCACCGATTACGCCGATACCATGGGCATCGTCGACCATGGTCCAGGCTCGATGTTGTTTGGCCAGTTGAGTGATTTCTTTTAGCGGAGCGACGTCCCCGTCCATACTAAACACGCCGTCCGTCACAATGATTTTTCTTTGTGCAGATGAATTTTTCAGACGCGAGGCGAGATTCTCCATGTCTGCATGGGGATAACGAACCAGTTCTGCATCACTATAACGGCCGGCATCAATGAGGGAGGCATGGTTGAGCTTGTCTTCGTATACCGTATCATGTTTATCGGTCAACGCAGTGATAACACCTATGTTCGCCATGTATCCGGTGGAAAAAAGCAGGGCGCGCTCCTGGCCGAGAAAGTCCGCCAGCTCTTCTTCCAGTTGATGATGCAACTGATGGTGTCCGCAAATCAGGTGTGCGGCGCCAGAGCCTACTCCGTATTTTTCAATCGCGCTAATCGCAGCTTGGGCGATTTCAGGATGATTCGCTAAACCGAGATAGTCGTTGCTGCAGAAACACCGCGTACCATTTTCGTTTAACTTAACCTCTGCCCCAGCGGCGCTGCTGAGTATTCTGCGTTTTCGATAAAGGCCCTGTTCACGTCTATGGTCCAGGGCCGCTTGCAAGTCTTTCATGAAACAACAGCGACGGGAATATCTTTAAGGCCGGGTTTTCTGCGTTGTTGGGTATCGCCCCGGACCTTGAGTTTAAGGTCCTGGAACATTTGCAGATCATCGTTCACGCTGCGACCTGCTGTGGTGAGGTAATTGCCGATCATGATACCGGATGCGCCGGCCATAAATATCATGGCTTGCATATCGCGCAGGAATCCACGCCCCCCCGCGATGCGAATTTCTGCCTTGGGTAGCATGTATCGATAGGTGGCAATGATGCGCAGGATCTCATAAGGCTCCAAAGGAGTTTGGTTCTGCATGGGTGTGCCCATTACCGGATTGAGAAAATTCAGCGGTACAGATTCCACGCCCAATTTTCTCAGTGTGTCTGCCAGTTCAATGCGCTGGTCCAGGCTTTCACCCATACCCAGGATGCCACCGGCGCAGACGCGCAGTCCGGCCTCACGGGCGGCGAGGATGGTGTCTATATTTTCCTGATAAGTATGTGTCGTGCAGACTTGATCGAAGTAACTCTCTGCGCATTCCAGATTGTGATGATAGTTTTCCAGACCTGAGTCTTTGAGCAGTGTCGCCGTCTCTTTTGTGAGAACGCCCAGACTTGCGCAACGGCCTATATCCGAGTGTTCATTCAAATCGTGTAAATACTTCTTGAGTTGCGTGGCCTCTTTATCAGAACGCACGCCCCAGCCTTTGGAAACAATACCGATGTCGCTCACGCCCCAACTGCGGGCCTCATCTGCCTGTTTGAGTAATTCTTCACTATCGATATAACCGTATTTGGGGGCTTCGGTTTGGTGGTGGCCGCTTTGGGCGCAGAAGGAACAGTTTTCCGAGCAGTTTCCGGAGCGCACATTGGAAATGGCGCAGACCTCAATTTCTTCACCGCGAAAGGTCTTGCGGATGCGATCGGCACCGGCCATCTGCCAGGGTAGGTAGTCGTCATCCAAAGCGATCATCCAGCGCGCTTCTTCGGTGCTCATTTCCCCTTGTTCCAGGATTCGGTGGGTGATCTGGTCGATTTTGTCAAAAATACGCTTGTCCATGATTTGATTTCCTCGGAAAATGGGCTCTGGGTGATCCTGATTAGGCTGGCGACCAGTCTATATTTGGGTGCCTGGCTGTCAACAAAAATAACGATAAGAGAATAACAGCTGATGAATAATTATACAAAATTCAGGCCCAAGTGGTTTGTGCCGCACTGTCAATGTAGTCTTTGTGCCGATTCGGTATCCCTCAATCAACTCTTGTGTGGTCCCTGTCTGGAGGACATGCGACGGGTACAGCCGGGTTGTGCGGTCTGCGCAGATGCCTTGGACGGGATATCTGGGACAGAAATGGTGTGTGGAAGATGCCAGCAACATCGTCCCAGTTTTGACGAGACCTACGCCGCGTTTGTCTATCAGCCTCCGATGACTAGATTGTTATGGCAGTTTAAATTCAGGGCGCGTTTTGATATCGGAAATTTTTTCTGTCATCAAATGGTGAGGGATCTAGTCCCCAAAGATAGACCTGACTATCTAATTTCCGTACCCATGCATACAACTGCCATTAAAGAGCGTGGCTATAACCAGTCTGCCTATCTTGCAAATCTGCTTGCCAGAGAATTGAAGCGACCTGTTTATCATGATGTGTATGAACGCAATACTACAAAAACACCCCAACACCAATTGAACTTGAAACACAGAAAAAGAAATCTGCAAGACGCATTCATCTTGGCAAAACCGCGTGCAGGCAAGCATGTAGCCATCGTTGACGATGTGATTACCACGGGTGCGACCATGGAGGTGCTGGCGGCACCTTTGAAGGCGTTTGGCGTTGAGCGGATTAGCGTGTGGGCGGTGTGCAGGACCTATCGGGAGTAGTAATTGAATTGCGCGTTTAGAAGTGACACGGAGATGCTTAAAGGGAAAACTGCCGTATAAATTTCCCTACCGCTAAACGGGCGCCGATTACGCCCAATATCAAGCCGGTAAAACAGAGAATGAAGATGTCGGCTGCACTCAGGGTGACGGCAGAAAAATCGCTTTGATAGAGCAGTGTGAGTCGTTCCAGTGGTGTTTGTAGCCATAGACTGGTCCCCAGGACAAATCCGCAGGCCAGTAAGGCGCCGCCCAATCCAAGTAATGCACCGGTGTAGAGAAACGGTCTGCGCACAAAGGCGTCGGTGGCACCAACCAATTTACTGACTCTGATCTCTTCCAAATGGTTTTGGCTCATCAAGCGAATGGTGTTGCCCACAATCAAGATGACTGCAACGACCAAAAACAGCGAAAGCACGGCCGCGGCTTGTCCGGCCAGGTCCACCAGGGCATAGAGTCGCTGCACCCATTCCAGGTCCAACTGCGCCATGTCCACCTCGGGGCGGCTTTCGAGTTGTGAAAGCAGGGCTTGCATCATTTCTACGCTACTAGCGCTGGCTTCCGGATACACCACTAACACCGCAGGCAAGGGGTTTTCGTCCAAGGTGGCCAGCCCCAAACGAATCCCTGAAAGGTGTTCAAACTCCGCCAGGGCCTGATCAGGCGAGATATAGTCCACGTTTTTAATATCTGGTCGTTCTGCCAGAGTCTTTGCCACGCGTTTGGCGTGGGCCTCAGGCGTGTGCATCTTCAAAAACAGGGAGATCTGTGCACTATCCCCCAGTTCGCCGGTTAGATGTTTGGCGTTGTTAAGCACCACCTGCATGCCTGCCGGCAGGGCCAAGGCAATGGCCAGGACCAATAGGGTGAGAAAGGACGCCATGGGTGTGCTGATGAGACGCTTAATACACGAAGAGAGGGCCAATCGGTGGTATCGAATCAGTTGGTTCAGGCTGTTGCTATTGGTGGAGAGCGTATTCCTCTCTTTTTTTGAGCGTGCAGGACTGGCGGCGCGACTGGCTTGTGGATTTCGCCGCGTCTGCTGCTCCGTAATGGGAGTGGCTCCTCGGCGTTTGGATTTGCGTTGTGTTCCAATCATAAAAGGATTTAAACGACCACTTCGGCCATCGCTCCATCTTCCAGGTGCAGCGTTCTGTAGTCCAGTCTTTTAATCAGCTCTATATCGTGACTTGCTATGAGCACAGTCACGCCGATGTGATTAAATCGTTCGAATAATTGCATGATCTCTTCCGAAAGTTTGGGGTCCAGATTGCCGGTGGGTTCGTCTGCCAGGAGTATGGCCGGTCGAGACACCACAGCGCGGGCAATGCCCACGCGTTGTTGTTCCCCTCCGGAGAGTGAAACCGGATTGCTGGACTGTCTATCCAGTAGCCCGACTTGATCCAGTGCCGCCTGCACACGTCTTTTAATTTCAGTGGGAAGAAAACCGGAAACCAGTAAGGGCAGGGCCACATTATCGAACACGGTTCTGTCATAGAGTAGCATGGGTGATTGGAACACGACCCCAACTCTGCGTCTGTATTCCGCGATGGCATTGCGACGAATCTGGGCCAGGTTGATATTGTTAATGACGATTGAACCGGACGTAGGCCGTTCCAATAGTGCGACCAGCTTCAACAGCGTGCTCTTTCCAGCGCCCGAGCGCCCGGTCAGAAAGGCCATTTCACCCTGGTCCATGGCAAAACTCACACCTTTCAGGGCCTCTCTTCCGCCCAGGTACTGTTTTCTCACGTGCTCAAAGTGAATCATGGATGAGCTTTAGCTCTCCTCCCGGTCTAGCAGCGCAGCGACAAAGGGTTTTGCCTCGAAGGGCCTGAGGTCTTCTGCCCGCTCGCCGATGCCAATAAAGCGTATGGGTACCCCGAGTTGCTTGGCGAGGGCGAATACGATCCCCCCTTTTGCGGTTCCATCCAGCTTGGTCAGGGTGATGCCACTTAAACCCACGGCCTGGTCGAACTCCTTGGCCTGGTTCAAGGCGTTCTGTCCGGTGCCCGCGTCTAACACTAGCATGATCTCGTGGGGGGCGCTGGCATCGATCTTTTGGATGACGCGCTTGATCTTTTTCAGCTCTTCCATAAGATTGCTTTGGGTGTGCAATCGCCCGGCCGTGTCCGCGATCAGAATATCGATATCTCGTGCCTTGGCAGCGCTCAAGGCGTCATAGATCACAGCCGCTGGATCGGCACCACGATGTTGGGAAATGACGGGAACGTCATTTCTCTCACCCCAAGTCTCCAATTGTTCCACCGCTGCGGCACGGAAGGTGTCTCCCGCTGCCAACATGATTTTATGTCCCTGATCTTGGTAGAACTTCGCGAGTTTGCCGATGGTTGTGGTCTTGCCCACGCCATTAATGCCCACCATGAGGATCACAAACGGTTTCTGCGTGGTGTCGATACTTAACGGTAATTCTACGCCCTGAATCAGTGATAGCATGTCTTCGCTCAGGGCCTCAAACAGGGCCTTGGAATCGTTGAGTTGCTTTTTATCCAGACGGGTCTGTAATTGCTCTATGATTTGTTGGGTGGCATCGATACCGGCGTCGGACATTAGCAGTAGGGTTTCTAATTCCTCGATAACGTCATCACCAATTTTTCCATTTTCAGGTAAAAAGCTGGTAATACCGGACGTAAACTGACTACGGGTTCGCGATAAACCCTTCTTGATCCGGGAGAAAAATCCGGGTTCCGTGGTCTTATCGTTGCTTTTATCTGATTTTGTAGCTTTTTTCTTGAAACCGAACATGGTTAACGGTAGTGTCCTTAGGCTAAGATGTTTAAAACTAATCCTAACATTTTGCCGCCTAGAACGGCTACGCTTGTTGAAAATCCCTACTATGGAGATGTGGTTAGATCAATGAAGAATTGGTTAATTATTGTACTTGTGGCTGCGGGTCTGACGGCCTGTGCGAGCCAGCCTACGGGGTCTGTACCGGATTCTAAAACTACGGCTTCGGCTAAATCTGCCGATTCCCGGGTGCAGGAAAAGATTCTGGCCAATGGCCTAAAGGTCATTGTTAAAGAGGATCATCGTGCCCCGGTTCTGGTGTCCCAGGTCTGGTACAAGGTGGGGAGTGGTTACGAACATGATGGGATCACCGGTGTATCCCACGTGCTCGAACACATGATGTTCAAGGGAACAAAAAAATTCAAACCGGGTGAGTTCTCACGCATCATTGCCGAAAATGGCGGGCAGGAAAATGCCTTTACCGGTAGAGACTACACGGCCTACTTTCAACAATTGGAAAAGTCACGTTTGAAAGTCAGTTTCGAAATGGAAGCAGACCGTATGCGTAATCTGGTCTTGCTCGGTGAAGAGTTTGATAAAGAGATCAAGGTGGTGATGGAAGAGCGCCGCATGCGCACCGAAGACAATCCTCAGGCTATTACCTATGAACAGTTCTCCGCGAACGCGTATCTGAACAGTGGCTACCACTGGCCTGTAATAGGTTGGATGAATGACCTGGAGAATATGCAGTTAGAGGATCTGGCCCAATGGTACAAGTATTGGTATGCACCGAACAACGCTGTGGTAGTCGTGGTTGGTGACGTAAACGCCAAAGAGGTATTTGATTTGGCAGAGAAATACTTCGGCGGTTTTGATCGGGGTGAGATACCGAAACGCAAACCCAGAATAGAGGTGGAGCAAATAGGGGAGCGTCGCATTGTGGTCAAGGCCCCTGCACAAGTCCCCTACTTAATAATGGGGTATAAAGTCCCCTCGTTGGTGAATGCCAAGGAGTCTTGGGAGCCTTATGCCTTGGAAGTACTGGCGGCGATATTGGATGGTGGCAACAGTGCCCGATTTGCCAAAGATTTGATTCGAGGCAGCCAGATTGCCCAGAACGTGGGGGCGGGATACGACAGTATCACGCCACAACAAGAGGTGTTTCAGTTCTCAGGTACCCCTTCTTCTGGAAAAACAGTGGATGATTTGGAAAAGGCGATAAAGGATCAGATTGCGAAACTGCGAAAAGAAAAAGTAAGCAAATCTGAGTTGAGTCGTGTAAAGGCACAAGTGGTTGCGGGTAAAGTGTACGAACAGGATTCAGTCTTTTATCAGGCGATGATCATTGGCATGTTGGAGACTATGGGTTATCCCTGGAGCATGGCCGATGAGTATGTGGACCGCATCAACGCAGTAACATCAGAGCAGGTACAAGCGGTGGCAAAGAAATATTTTCAGGATGAAAGTTTAACAGTGGCGGTTTTGGACCCTCAGCCCTTGGATAGTAATAAAATGAGACCTCGTAATCTAGGGGGTAGTCGTGCGCACTAATAAGAAATTTTTTCTTACACTCATTCTCTCACTCGGGATTGCAAACACAGGTTTTGCTACACCAAATATTCAATACTGGCAAACCAAGAATGGTGCCTCGGTCTATTTTGTCGAGTCTCCCGAATTGCCCATGGTAGATATTCAAGTGGTTTTCGATGCCGGCTCTGCGCGGGACGAAAATAAGCCGGGCGTTAGTCTGATGACCAATGGCATGTTGGCGGAAGGGGCGGGGGCATTCAATGCCAATGAAATCGCCGAGGAATTTGAAAGTGTGGGTGCCAATTTTGGTAATGACTCCCAAAGAGATATGTCTGTCTTTACATTACGAACCTTGAGCGACAAATCACTATTAGACAAAGCAACGCGTATGTTTGCTACGGTGCTTTCTGCGCCTACCTTCCCTGAAAAGGCCTTCCAGCGGGAGCGAAGCAGGTTGCTCATATCGTTGCAACAAAACAAGCAGTCCCCGGGGACAATTTCATCTGAGACTTTTTATGAACAAGTATTCAAAGGGCACCCTTATGCCTCATTACCGGAAGGGTCCATTGATTCGGTGGAAAAACTTACTATCCAGGATGTAAGAGATTTTTACGTGCGTTATATGAATGCGCGTAACGCCACTGTCGCGATCGTGGGTGCCTTGAATCGGAATCAGGCGGAAGATCTGGCAGAAAAAATTGTGGGTAAATTAAACCCTGGCCGAGTGGCAGCACCCCTTCCGGAGGTAGAAGATCTGAATGCGGGATCGGTGAAGCGCATCGAGTTTCCTTCATCTCAGTCTCATATCATGATCGGCCAAGCCGGGGTAACGCGTAAGGATCCGGACTATTTTGCCCTCTATCTGGGAAATCACATCTTTGGTGGAAGCGGACTGGTTTCCATTTTGAGTGACGAGATTCGGGAAAAGCGAGGTCTGGCCTATAGCTCTTACAGTTATTTTGCACCCATGAGACAAAAAGGTCCGTTTGTGATGGGTATGCAGACTCAGAACGACCAGGTTGATGAAGCGTTGAAAGTAATGAACGAAGTTTTAAATGACTATGTGAAAAATGGTCCGACTGAAGCGCAATTGGAGGCAGCGAAAAAAAATCTGACGGGTGGTTTTGCACTAAAAGTAGCAAGTAATAAAAGTATTGTAGGGTATCTGGGTGTAATCGGCTTTTATAAACTACCGTTAAACTATTTAGATACGTTCATTCCAAAAATACAAGCGATCACTAGAGCGCAAATTCAAGATGCCTATCAGCGTAGAGTCAAGCCCGATAAGCTATTTACGGTAGTTGTGGGTGGTGCGGCTGCGAGTGAAAAAGAGAAAAACTAACCAGCTGAGAATTATTGGTGGCTTGTTGAGGGGCAGTAAGATCGACTTTCCAGACGAAGTTGGATTGCGTCCCACCACCGACAGAATACGCGAAACCCTGTTTAACTGGGTGATGAATCGAATAGAGGGAAGCCGGTCGCTCGATCTCTATGCGGGAAGTGGAAGTCTGGGAATTGAAGCCCTCTCCCGCGGTGCGTCTGAAGTGGTTTTTATTGAGGAAAATAAAAATACGGCCCGCTTTTTAGCAGATAATATTGCTCGCCTAAACATAACAGGCTCAAAAATTATTTCAACTACCGCCCTGTCTTACCTGAAAAGTGTAACGCCTAATCCGTTCGATCTAGTCTTCATTGATCCTCCCTATGCTCTAAAAGAGCAGCAGCAGGTCCTTGAAATCTTGGTTAGCCACCAATGGGTTCACCAGCAAAGCAGGATATATGTGGAAATGCTGAAGGACGAGGATATTCAATTACCCGATTCCTGGTGCTGGCTAAAACGGAAGGTGGCCGGCGGTGTAAGTTTCGGGATTGTGGCTCAGCAGGAATAAGAAAAAAACCCGGTACGATTGGCGGGTGTCCCGGGTAAAGGTGTAACTTGTAAAGCTTAGCTATGCAAAGAAGCGTCGCCTCTTTTGCGTGATAGAAACGAGCCTGGATTCACTCTAAACCGAGTCTAACTATTAGTAAAGTCCTGTCTTTCAAATCTTCACGCATTTTTACAATTGAATTATACTGACCGGTTAGAAATGTAAGGGCGCACGAAATGAATTGGCGGTGTCGGCCTGTTTCCTGCTGCTTTTCAAGAATCTATCACCTTCTGCAGAAAGAATAAGGGCGGCCGACTATATAGATGATGATCAAGGTACTTACTAAAAGTATTCCAGCTATTTTTGCAATCGCAATAGCCGCATGTGGCTCTCTGCCAGAGCGTAGTGATAGAGAAGTGCTGGATGATAATCCCGTTGCAGATCGTGTGGTCTTTTCTGCGATCCAGTTCATTGGTGTGCCTTACAAGTTTGGCGGTACTTCATTGAATGGAGTGGATTGTAGCGGCTTGGTCTATCTGGCCTACCAAAACGCAGGCATGCATGTTCCCAGAACCAGTAAAGAACAGTACTCAAAATCGCAGAAGGTAAGAACAAATAGTCTGCGACCGGGAGACTTGTTGTTCTTCAAACTTCAATCTCGAAACGTATCTCATGTGGGTATTTTTCTTGGCGACGGACGCTTTATACACGCACCAAGAACTGGAAAAAACGTGAGTTACGCCCATATCAATAATCCTTTCTGGTCCAAACGCTTGGTGAGTGCAGGACGATTCTACTAGAGCGAGTCTCATTTCGAAGCATAGAGCCTCCTTGAAATTCATCGCCATGTATTGGGAAAAGGCCATTCTTACCGATTTTTTTCGAGGTTTGGGTTAGTTCTATAACCCAGTTCCTAAATTTCCCTTTTTGTCGCACGATAATAGTTATTATCACTTTGTAGAAAAGAAGAATTAGAATGAATCAAAAAACACACAATTACATTACTGCGTGTGTAACCTTGCTGGCATGGATCAGTGTCCAGGTATTTCTAATTCATGTGTTGGGGATGAGTTTTTCTACCAATATGTTTTTTATGGTCTTTGCCGTACCTGCATTCATCATTGCTATAGCGATGTTGAAATTCGAAGGGCCAGCGATGACTCGCCTGTTTTGTGTGCTATTCATGTTACCTGGCCCGGCGATTTTGTTTATCACCGCCATGGTGATTATGAGTAACGGAAATGTAGATGTTGTCGCCTGGGCGGTTGCAATCAGTTTCGGAGAAAGTATCGCTGCCATACTAGGTGCAATGATAGGAATACTGTTGATGAGTGTTATTTCTCCCCCGAGCCCACCACCCAAGAAGACCTCAGTGGTCATTAAGCAGCGTACCGATATATAACTCTGCTCTCCTGCTTCCTTCTTCAAATCATAGTGAAACCACGGTAGCGAAGTTGTACACCGGCTCACTGGTCAGGCTTGAAAGTATGCCTTAGGCGGCAATGGCCAGGTTTTTTCCGTTCTTTTTGGCCGTGTACAAGGCATAGTCCGCCGCATTAAGCAGGTCTTGTAGTTCACCGATTTCACTATTCAGCGTTTTGTAGCCGATGCTCACGGTGATTTTGATATTGCCCTGCGGATGAGTTATAAGCAGTTTGCGACTTTTTTCGTGAAGACGGAGTATGAATTCTTTGGCGCCTTCTTCGGATGTGCTGTTTAAAAGAAACAGGAATTCGTCCCCGCCAAATCGAAATAGGCTATCGGTGTCTCGTGAGGATTTTGCACACAAATCTGAGAATTGTTTCAGAACCTGGTCACCAACTGCCTCTCCCCATTGCTGATTGATTTCCTTTAGGTTGTCTATGTCCATCACTGCCAGCGTGAGAGCGTGCTGGTGGCGATGCGCCCTTTCCAGTTCTATTCGGGCTACTTCGTAAAAATACTTGCGATTGTAGGCATTGGTGAGTTCATCTCGTATGCTTAGTCCTTTGTTCTTGTCGGCGGCTAGGATCAGTTTGTGGACATGCTTAAAAATTGTCAGAAAAAAAAGGAAGGACAAGCTAGCCCCTGTCAAACCCGTTGCAAGCAATACATTGGTATTGAGTTGTCCACTCAGTTCCAATTGCAAGGTAGTAAATATGGCAAGATAGAGGGCTGTGATGAGGATCGCTGCCACTAAACTGGTATTGGTTGCGCCCTTGTTACGGATGAGCTCTAGTATCATTCTAAGTGTACCCTGTTATTAATCCATTTCCCGCTAATACTATCGGCCTTCAAGTTATTTTCCCTATAAGAAATGAGTTTACTGTCCTTGGCGTATCGATTCGAAACTGTGAACTGGGTCACAGTTTGTGGGAGCGATTTATTGAGTGGTTTGAAGTAAGCGCAGGTTTAGAAACGGTATACGAAGCTGGTGCTGTAATCGACGTCAGTTTTTTTAACCCGCTCCGCAGGCCGGTTGTCATGAAAAAGGTTTAGCGTGATTCGGAATTGGGTATTTTCGGTAAATTTAAAAAGTAGGCTGGCATCTTCCAAAAAGCGAAAATCTTTGGCGTCTTCTATTGAAGGTTGAAAATAGCTCGTGCTCATAAATACTGTGCCACTGGCAAGCTTACGTTTGAATACAAAATAGGTATTCAAGCGGTAAAATTCCCCGTCTGTGTCTTCGGTTTCGGAGCCATCGGAATCCAGAACCTCTCTGCTGTAAAAGCCCCCAAGTCCGAAGAATATGGCTTTATCTGGCGTGTGCGCTCCCAGGGTAAATCGCGCCCCGCCGCCCGCGAGCCCTCGAAAATTCAGTCTGGCGAACTTGTTGCGTTCCGCTTGGGTGTAGGCCTCCCAAGCAAGAGACTGGCTAATCTGTTCAATTTGCCTGATATGTAAGAAAGATTTGTTTTTGTCTTCCACTCCGAAGCTATTACCATAATCCGTGTTAAGGGCAACAAATCGTGTTGTTTTTTGGTGGCGTTGCTGGACACGGGAGCCAAAACTGGCACGTGTGGTACGAGAATTTCCTTCTGCTCCGTTGATGCCCAGTTGCAGGGAGCCCGACACCCCTTCTTCTGGTAAACCAATGTGCAGGCTTTCCAGGTTCACGATGGCATGAGCAGGGAATAGTGCAACAAGTAGACTAGCGAACAAAAAATAACGGAACATTTTTTAGATGGTTGGCTCTCATGAAGACGTATACCAGTCTAACAAAACAGGAAATTATTGAAAGCCCTAATATGCGATCTTTTACTGGTTTTCGTCACTGCTTACTTTCAGTAATACTTTATCAAGCACAGTGTGTGGCAGGATGCGTTTTAGGGTTGCAAATAGTGTAGTGGGAAATGTTACATAATATCGCGGTTTTGGTTTTGTGCTTTCCAGCGCGTGTATAAGCTTTTTAAGTACGGCCTCTGGGGGCAGCGTAAAAGGGGCAGCAGGACCTTCTTTGGTGAGCCTGTTTTCCATGCCTTTATAGACAACTTTAAAACGACTGTTTTCTCTGTCTATATTTTCCAGAAATTTGCGGTGGGCGTTTTTACGAAAGCGGCTGCTTATGGGGCCTGGTTCGATTAGGGATACATGAATCGGGGTGTTTGAAAGTTCTTGTCTTAACGTATCGGTTAGGCCTTCCAGTGCAAATTTACTGGCGTTGTAGGCCCCTCTAAATCGTAATGCAATAATGCCTAGAACGGAGCTATTCTGGACGATACGTCCGTATCCTTGCCGCAACATTACGGGGATAATTCGGGCGGTTAGCTCATGGGTGCCAAAGACATTGGTTTCAAAATTTTTTCTTAGGGTGTCGCGGCTAAGGTCTTCTACCGCGCCGGGCTGTCCATAGGCGCCATTGTTAAATAAGGCGTAGAGGGTGCCACCCGTATTATCCAAAACGTGATCCACAGCTCGATTAATAGACTCACTACTATCCAGATCAAGTTGAGTGGCTTCAAAACCCATATCCAGAAGACGGGACACGTCTTCTGCTTTGCGTGCGGTTGCAAACACACGATAACCGCACTTTTTTAATCCTTGTGCGCAGCCCAGCCCTATCCCGCTGGAGCAGCCTGTTATTAAAATACTTTTTTCCATATGTCTGATTGAAAATACTAAGCCAGCAGTGCGGCAACTATTCCAGTAATAAACACGCCATCAAACGTTCCTGCACCACCAATCGACGCGATTGGGGTTCCCATTTTTTTTATGTCCTTGAGTCGAAACAAGTCCGCCCCAATAATCACGCCAAGTGTACCGCAAATATAGGCCAGTGGTGCACCATGTTCCGCATCTAGCAGGAGCGCAACGAGAGCCGCGCACAAGGGTGCGACAAATATGGGCATGGCGACGCCTATCCCGTGTATGGGTTTGCTGGCGAAATAGGAAATCGCGCTCATGATAATAATAGAAATAATTAGACTAGAGGTTTCGATCGACTGATGAGTCACGAGATAGCTGCTCACGGTAAGCGGGATTAAACAACCACCGAAGTTGACCGCGATGGTGGTATAGCCATGAAACTCACGAACCTTCTGCCGCAATATTCCGCGTAAAAAAATTGGAATTTCCATGGGCTTTACCGCCTCTGAGCGCATGCGAAACAAGGGTATATTGATTAAACTGCCAAAAAGAGACAAAAAAATAATCAAAAAAGCGGTATTTTGGGAAAGCCCCAGTTTGTCGAACGCAATGCTCAGGATACCCACCTGAACAATACTAAACAGGAGCACTAGGAGAATGAGAACAATAAAAAATGGGTGTGGAAACATCAAGTATTCTGAATATTTCGGATGGCGACGAGTAACAAATCGCTAAGTGCTACCACATTGCTTTTATGTGAAATACTGTCAGTGCTCCAAATTTGGGTAATCCCATTTTCCAAAAGGTGTTGCTCGGCGTCTCCGCTGAATAAGGCGTGAGTAATGAGGCAAAAAACGTCACCTGCTCCGGCTTTACGCAGCAGTTTTGCTGCTTGGGTAATTGTTCGTCCTGTGCTGGCAACATCGTCCATGATAATGATGGTTTTGGAGCGAAAATCGTAATCAGGAAGTTCAATACTTACCTCGGTATCGCCATGGCGGACTTTTTTACCCACAGCATAGGATAGACCCGCATGTTGTGCGGCGGTGCTTACCCATTGCTCAGACTCCTCATCTGGACCAAAAAGGATAGCGTCTTTGAGCTGCTTGGCGACATGGCTCGCCATTAACTCAGAGGCGGAAAGCGATAGGGCATTTTTTAAAGGGATGGCCTCAGCGAGTCGGGAAATGCGGTGTAGATGGGGGTCCACTGTGATGACGTCATCAAACAGTTCAGCCAGCCATTGACCAATGATTTTCTGGCTAACCACTTCGCCCGGCTCGTTTTGCGTGTCTTGCCGCATATAGCACAGATAGGGGCAAATCAGCGTGATGTGCTTGATGCCTTGGGCACGTAAGGTTTTGGCGATAAGAAAAAGCTCTATAAGCTTATGATTGGGTCTATTTAAACTCCTGCAGACGACTACATGGTCTGCATTTACAGGTGGTAGCTTAATCAGCGTTTCTTCATCGGGAAATTGTCGAATCGCGGGTTCCAGGTAAGCACAGCCCAGGGCCTTAGCTAAGTTCTGCGATTGGTTTCGATAGTCTTCAAACCCCAGAACTACCATAGAGACTTCCTCGTTAGCTTAAAAAGCGACAAATGATTTAGGTAACTCGTTTGCCAATCCGATGCGATAACCGCAGTTTTGGTTACACAAATCCTGGGCAAATTGAAAATCTGACGGAAATTCTGCATACACAGTGTAGAGTGCTTCCCCCGACTTGACCGTGTCACCCAGTTTCTTGTGTAGATCAACGCCTGCGCGTTTATCGATGGGTGCGCCGGCGCGTCTGGCAATGCGCGCCATTTGCAGATTGTCGATGTCGGTGACTGTGCCAGACACGTCTGCTTTTATCTCAAATGACAATTTACCCGGAGACAAGTCCCGCGCATTTATACGACCCTGGGTTTCTATAATGGCTTCCATTTTGGCAATGGCGCGACCCGAGTCCAGTATATCCCGGGCGATGGCATAACCTTGTCCCCCACGTACATCGGGATCAAATTCCAGTACCCGTCCGGCCAGTTGCAGCGCCTTTTGACGCAAATCGGCGGGGGCATTGGGATTGTTTTCCAATACTTGAATCACGTCCCTCGCCTCCAGGGCTGGCCCTATTCCTCGACCTATCGGTTGCCTTCCGTCGGTGATGACCACTTCCACATGCAGATTGAGTCTGTCTGCCACGTATTCGAATAGCTTGCGCAGGGCTAGTGCAGAGCGCATATGTCGAACCTTGGAACTGGGGCCAACGGGGATGTCTATGAGCAGGTGGGTGGAACCGGCGGCGAGCTTCTTGGAGAGTATTGAGGCTACCATTTGCCCCTGTGAATCGATACCCAGGGGGCGTTCTACTGATATGAGGATGTCGTCCACCGGAGCCAATCGGGCGGTGCCTCCCCAAGCCAGACAGCCTCTCTCCTTGCGCACTATTTCCAGTAGTTTTTGCGGCTCCAGCTCCACATTGGCCAGCATTTCCATGGTGTCTGCTGTGCCAGCAGGGGATGTGATGGCGCGGCTGGAGGTCTTGGGGATCAGCATGCCATGGGCAGCGACTATGGGAACCACAATCATGGTGGTGCGATTGCCGGGAATACCGCCAATGCAATGCTTGTCTGCTACCAGAGATTCCTGCCAGTTTAGTCGATCGCCTGAGGCCAGCATGGCCTTGGTGTGAAAGAGGATCTCGTCCCTATCCATATTGTTCTGGCTGGCGGCCACCAGAAAGGCCGACATTTCCATTTTTGAATAGCGATTCTCGACGATGTCGTGGGCGATATCGAAGTAGTCCTGCTCGTTGAGTCGTTCACCATCGATCTTGCGTCGAACGGAATCCATGGAATGGGCAGGCTCGGGATGTTTAACGCGAATTTCGGAAGCCTCTGCCACACCGAACTGATCAAAGGCCTGTTCAGATAGCCCCAATTCGTTCACCCCTACGATATTGGGATCATCGACTACATTCAGCAGGGCGACGATGCGATTGCTATTCGAGCAGATCTCAATTTTAGAGAGGGCCTGAAATCCTTCCACGCGATACAAGATACAATCGCGATGTAGATAGGCGACATTTTCATGATAGGTATCAATTCCCACGCGGCGAAGTATGAGGCGATCTTGTGTCATATTCTCAGTCTACCATTTTGTGTGGATGGATAGGTACCGCTTATTTAAAGACTATAATGAAAAAATGAAAACGTGTGTCCAGGATGTTTTTTTGAGATATTCCATCTGGCTATACACTGAAACATTACTGGAACGAACCTTGCTGAGTGAGACTATATTAGTTTTTCAATGGCCAACAAAAAAACAAATGTATTCCCACTCCTTCTTCCAAATTCGCCTTTTAAGAGTCCGTAGTGACACGAGAACGGTAAGATGACAGATGTTTCGGTAGTTCTAAGTGTATTCAACGGCGGTGACGATCTAAAGATTTCGCTGGACAGTTTGTTGGCTCAAGAGGGTGTCGATTTCGAAATCATCGTTGTTAATGACGGTTCGGTTGATGAAACAGCCAAGCTGTTGGACGAATACAGTAGGCAATATTCCTGTGTGAAAATAATCCATCAGGAGAATCTTGGTTTAACACGCTCACTGATTAAGGGCTGCTCAAAGGCACAAGGACGCTATATCGCAAGACAGGATTGCGGAGACCGTTCTTTGCCAGGGAGGTTGCTTAGGCAATTTAAGATAATGGAGCAGAACCCCGGTTTGGTGATGATTGCTTGTGGGACCCGTTATCTGGATGAAAAGGGGAACTGTCTTTACACGGTTTCTCAGACAGACGAGCAGTTAGTGGCAGGTTTGAATGAAACTGATGAGAAGAGTTTTAAAGGGCCTTCTTCTCATGGTTCAACCATGTTTCGAAAAGACATTTATGATTTGGCTGGTGGCTATCGTTTGCCATTTTATGTTGCGCAGGATTTGGATCTGTGGACAAGGCTTATTGAGCATGGTAGCTGCGCCAGTATTCCAGACGTTTTATTTGAGACCCAATGGAGCTTGGGTTCTATCAGCCATATGAAACGAAAGCAGCAAGTAATTGCATTAAGGGCGATAATCGAATGCAAAGCTCGTCGTTTGGCAGGTAAGTCAGAAGAAGAAATCCTGGTGCCCTTAGATAAGCTACTAAGAAACAATGGATGGGATTTTGTTCCGTCGAGGTTGCAGGCCTCACGTTACCACTATTTTTTAGCTTGCACATTGGCGGGACGTGATACAAAGGCAGCGAAAGAGCATTTTGACAGTGCAATAAAGAGCTGGCCGCTAAATCTGAAGGCGTGGTGGCGGAGAGTGATGTTGAGCACGCAATAAAAGCGTGTCAGAAGTGGGGATGCAATTGGTTTCTCACCTTTTCTTTATCCGCCCTCAAGTGAATTGACTAATGTTTTTGTCGCGTCAGTTGTTGTTTACCGTATTAATCTGAGCGGGGATTATTCCCTTTCCTGCTGTTGCAGCTCCCACATGCGTGCGTAGAATTCGTTCTTTTTCAGTAGTTGTCTATGATTTCCTCCTTCTACTATGGCTCCGTTTTCCATCACCAGAATTGTGTCGGCGTCAATCACGGTGGAAAGCCTGTGGGCTATCACGAGTGTGGTGTGGTTTTGGGCGATCTCTTTCAGTGCTGCGAGTATCGCCTTTTCCGATTTGGAATCCAGCGCAGAAGTGGCTTCATCGAAAATTAAAATTCGCGGATTTTTCAGTATGGTTCTGGCAATGGCCACTCTTTGTTTTTCACCACCCGAAAGTTTTAAGCCTCTTTCCCCTACGAGCGTCTCGTATCCCTCAGGTAAAGCCGTGACGAACTCATGTATATGAGCCAATTTGGCTGCTTTATGGACCTGTTCTTCGGAGGCTTCAGGGTTTGCGTAGGCGATATTGTAATAAATCGTGTCATTGAACAACACCGTATCCTGAGGCACGATTCCAATGGCTGCTCTAAGGCTAGTTTGGGTGACACTGCGTATGTCTTGTTCATCAATCAGAATGCTACCCTGGTCCACGTCATAAAAACGGAAAAGCAGGCGGGAAAGAGTGGATTTGCCCGCGCCACTGGAACCGACCACAGCGAGTTTTTTTCCAGGGGCAATTTCAAAGGAGACATCCTGCAAGATCTGTCTTTTAGGGGTGTAGCCAAAATTCACATTCTTAAACACGACCCTGCCGCCATTCAGATCTAGCGGTTTGGCGTAGGGCGCGTCTTTAATTTCTTCATTTTGATGTAAGAGCTTAAACATCTTTTCCATATCTGCGAGGGAATTTTTAATCTCACGATAGACGAACCCTAAAAAGCCCAAGGGCATATAAAGCTGCAATAAATAGGCGTTGACCAATACCAGATCGCCCATGGTCATGGTTTTGTCGACTACGTTTTGCGAGGCTAGAATCATGAGCAAGGTAACGCCGATAGCAATAATAAAACCTTGCCCAAAGTTCAATAAGGAAAGAGAGGTTTGATTGAGTATGGCCGCCTTCTCCCAGGTGGACATATTGTCGTCATAACGCTTGGCCTCAAAGTCTTCATTGCCGAAGTATTTAACGGTTTCATAGTTTAGCAGGCTATCAATAGCGCGGGTATTGGCTGAGGAGTCCGCGTCGTTCATGCGCCGCCTGAATCGCATACGCCATTCGGTCGCCCAGATTGACCACAGCACATAAAGTACGATGGTGCTTAAGGTAACCGCAGCAAACCAGTAATCATATTTGTAGAGTAATATACCCGTAACCAGCGCTATCTCCGCCAGGGTCGGTAGGATGTTAAAAAGCATGAAATTGAGCAGAAAACTAATGCCCCGTGTACCGCGCTCAATATCACGGGACACGCCCCCGGTCTGTCGTTCCAGATGAAAACGTAGAGAAAGGCTATGAAGATGTCTAAAAACCTGAATCGCCAGGCGTCGAATTGCCCGTTGAGTCACCTTGGCAAAAATCACGTCACGCAATTCCGAGAACACGACGTTGGTCAGGCGGAGTCCGCCATAGGCCATAAGAAAGGCGACAGGTAGGACGATTACCGCCGTTTGAGTCGAATCCAGGCTGTCTACGATGTCTTTGAGCACCAGCGGCACCCATACACTGGCGATTTTGGCGATAATCAGGCAGGCGATGGCCAGCAAGACACGCCCCTTGTACTCCCATAGATAGGGCAGCAGGGAGCGAATGGTCTGCCAGTCTTTAGGGCGGGATTCCGTCATTTGTTCTGTCATCGTTCCAGTCTTAACAAGATTTGTGCTCGATTCTTTGTTGAGTAGGGGATTCGTGTATAATTGCGCACCGCGGTTTGCCCTTGGCAGGCTGCAGGAGATTGAAATATATATTGATTCTAAAGTATTCGTTGGTTCTGTTATAGAGGTGAATGAGCGCCGTGCCTATCTATGAATATCAATGTCAGGAATGTGGCCACGAATTGGAGGCCCTGCAAAAGATATCTGATGAGCCCCTGGTGGAATGCCCCAATTGCCGCAAGGCAGCTTTGAAAAAGCTAATTTCAGCTGCTGGATTCCGCTTGAAGGGTAGCGGGTGGTATGAGACCGACTTTAAAGGATCAAAGAAAAAGACTAGCGAAAACAATAAGAAAGAAGGGTCTTCCGGCTCTGGCGAGAGTAAAAAATCTTCTGACTAGTGGAGCAGAGGCGCACTGCCTTTGGCACTTTAAACCCACGCTATGGGCGTTATGAGATAACGCCGCAGGCGATATGAGATTAGAGAAAAATGCGAACACATTATTGCGGACAGGTAAACGAAGAACAGTTAGGACAAGAGGTAGAGCTCAGTGGCTGGGTTTTGCGTCGCCGAGACCACGGTGGAGTCATCTTTTTCGATCTGCGAGATCGTGAGGGGCTGGTCCAGGTGGTATTTGATCCGGACACGGTAGAGGCCTTTGCCCTGGCCGAGAAGGTGCGTAATGAATACGTACTCAATATAAAGGGTAAGGTTCGTGCCCGTCCCGAAGGGACCGTGAACCCCAATATGGCTACTGGCAAAATCGAAGTGCTGGGCAAGCAATTGGTAATTCTCAATGCCTCCGAAACACCCCCCTTCCAACTGGAAGACGACAATGTGTCTGAAGAGCACCGGCTTCGCTATCGTTATATCGACCTGCGCCGAGAGGAGATGCTCAAGCGCATCCGTTTCCGCTCCGAAGTCACACGCGTGTTGCGTGAGTATCTGGATAACAACGGCTTCCTGGATATCGAAACACCCATGCTGACACGGGCCACGCCTGAAGGGGCGCGGGACTATCTGGTTCCCAGTCGTACCCATGAGGACTCCTTTTTTGCACTGCCCCAGTCTCCCCAGTTGTTCAAGCAATTACTGATGGTCTCTGGACTGGATCGTTATTACCAGATCGTGCGTTGTTTCCGTGATGAGGACTTGCGCGCCGATCGCCAACCCGAATTCACCCAATTGGATATCGAGACCTCCTTTCTCAATGAGGACCAGATCATCGCCATGATGGAAGGCATGATGGTTGAGCTGTTTAGCAAGACGATGTCTGTGGAGCTGCCCAAGTCCTTTCCTCGCATGAGTTATGCGGAGGCCATGTCCCGCTTCGGTTCTGACAAGCCCGATATGAGCGTGCCTCTGGAGCTGGTCGATGTGGGGGACTTGATGGAAGGAGTTGAATTTAAAGTATTTTCCGGTCCTGCTTCTGACCCCAAGGGACGTGTAGCGGCACTGCGCTTGCCGAAGGGCGGTGAGCTAACGCGTAAAGAAATCGATGACTATACCAAGTTTGTCGGCATCTATGGCGCGAAGGGGCTGGCCTATATCAAGGTGAACGAAATCGCCAAGGGCCGTGAGGGACTGCAATCACCCATTCTCAAATTCCTGCCCGATGCGGCAGTAGACGGAATCCTTTCCCGCACCGGTGCCCAAGATGGCGACCTGATTTTCTTTGGTGCCGATAAGGCCAAGATCGTGAATGAGGCCCTGGGTGCTCTGCGGGTAAAACTGGGCCATGACCTAAACATTAGAAAGGAAGGTTGGCACTTCCTGTGGGTGGTGGACTTCCCCATGTTTGAATGGGACGAGCGTGAAAAACGCTGGGTGTCTCTACATCATCCCTTCACTTCGCCTGCAGAGGCAGATTTGGATAAGCTGGAGTCCGATCCGGGTAACTGCAACTCCAGAGCGTACGATCTGGTCCTTAACGGTACTGAGATTGGCGGTGGTTCCATGCGTATCTATCGTCCCCAGGTGCAGGAAAAGGTGTTTCGCGCCCTGGGAATTAGCGATGAAGAGGCAAAAGACAAGTTCGGTTTTCTACTCGATGCCTTGAAATTCGGTTGCCCCCCTCATGGTGGCCTGGCCTTTGGCCTGGATCGTCTGTTGATGTTGATGACCGGCGCGAATTCCATCCGTGATGTCATGGCTTTCCCCAAGACCCAGTCTGCCTCTTGTTTACTCACTGGGGCACCCTCACATGTCTCTTTACAGCAATTAAAAGAGGTAGGAATTCGGCTGGCACAAAAGCCTAAACTGGGTAGTTAATCAGCGGGCTGTTGCACTCAAAAGAAAATTATTGCAAGCTAGTTGCGTGACAATCTGAGAAAACCTAGTAAAATACTAAGTTTTTCTGTGGGGGAAAAGAATCTATGGCAGTTTCTGCTA
>JAOUPJ010000127.1 GCA_029879945.1 Gammaproteobacteria bacterium | reverse complement strand
ACCACTTTAGAAAGATCAGGACGCCATCCTTTTTCAAACGCCGTATCACTGATATAGCGCTCCACCGCGCCGATCGTTACCGCGCCAAAGCCATCGTTCAGGGTGCAAGCTCCTTCACATAGACGATCCTGTGGACAGACTCGACCACAGATTTCGGGCAGGCTATTGGTTTGATGGGAAAGCTCAGCGGCCTTCTCGATATTACCTTCGGCAACCAGCTTCAACCAGTTCGGAATATAGTTGTGTACCGGGCACTTCCATTCGCAATAGGGGTTACCACAGGCCAAGCAACGATCCGCCTGCTCAGCCGCCTTGTTCTGGTCAAACTGTCCGTAAATCTCATTAAAATCCTGAACACGAGCATCCGCCGTTTTCTTTTGAGGATCTGCTCGATGAACCTGAATAAACTGAAAATTATTTCCCATCTTTTTTCAAACTCCTAGGCAGCGCTCAACAATGTATCTAACAAGGTTTCCAGCTCTGCCGCCTTGGGCTTCACTAACCAGAATTTGTGGGAGAATTCGGAGAAATTATCCAGAATGTGTTGTCCCCACTCGCTACCCGTTTCGTTCACATGTGTTCGTATCAGTTCACGCAAATAATTACGATGTGCCTCTGTGTGCTCAGTCGAGACGCGGTTTATATCGATCAATTCGTGATTGTAACGATCCACGAAATTGTTCTCTTCATCCAACACATAGGCAAAACCGCCTGTCATCCCAGCGCCGAAATTGAGACCCGTTGAACCCAGCACACAGACCACGCCGCCCGTCATATACTCGCAGCCGTGATCACCGACACCTTCTACCACTGCTGTGGCTCCGGAATTTCGTACCGCAAAACGCTCACCGGCTGTGCCTGCTGCGAACAACTGACCGCCTGTAGCACCGTATAAACAGGTGTTACCGATGATAGTGGTCTCATTGGCCTTGAAAGCCGCACCCCTAGGTGGAAACAGAGTCAGCTTACCGCCGGTCATGCCTTTGCCTACGTAGTCATTAGCATCACCTTCCAGACGAATATGCAAACCGCCTGCGTTCCACACGCCCAGACTTTGACCCGCAGTTCCGTTTAGCTCTAATGTGATGGGCGCGTCAGCCATACCCTGATTGCCATGTCGTTTGGCGATTTCGCCGGAAACACGTGCACCGATCGAGCGACAGGTATTATGCACTGTGTAGCTAAACACACCGCCCTTTTTCGCTTCTATTGCTGATAACGTGTCTTTCACCATCACTTCGGCCAATTCACCTTTATCAAAAGGCTGGTTCTTGGGCTCTATACAATACTGCGCCTTTTCTTTAGGCACACCGCCGTCCGACAATACAACAGAAAGGTCCAAGGCCCTTTGTTTGTCTGTCTTACCTTCGATAATTTCCAACAAATCGCTACGACCAATGAGATCGGTCAGCTTGCTCACACCCAGTTGGGCCATCCACTCGCGGGTTTCACGGGCAACGAATTTGAAATAGTTCATCACCATTTCGGGCAGACCGATGAAGTGCTGCAGACGTAAAACCTTATTCTGTGTCGCCACACCTGTAGCACAGTTATTCAAGTGACAGATACGCAGGTATTTACAACCCAATGCCACCATGGGGCCGGTGCCAAAGCCGAAACTCTCGGCACCCAGTATGGCGGCCTTGATCACATCCAGCCCGGTCTTTAGTCCACCATCCGTTTGTAAACGTACCTTGTCGCGCAAATCGTTGGCGCGTAGCGCAAGGTGTGTTTCACTCAATCCCAATTCCCAGGGGATACCGGCATATTTAACAGAAGTAAGCGGACTGGCCCCGGTTCCTCCGTCGTAACCTGAAATCGTAATCAGGTCTGCGTAAGCCTTGGCAACACCGGCGGCAATCGTGCCCACGCCGGCTTCCGCAACCAGTTTTACCGACACCAGCGCACTTGGATTGATCTGTTTAAGATCGAAGATGAGCTGAGCCAAGTCTTCGATCGAGTAGATATCATGGTGAGGCGGCGGTGAAATCAAGGACACGCCCGGACGCGCGAAACGCAAGGTCGCAATCATCTTGTCTACCTTATCACCGGGTAGCTGCCCCCCCTCGCCAGGCTTGGCGCCTTGTGCGATCTTGATCTGTAAGACTTCCGCATTCACCAGATAGTGTGGTGTAACGCCGAAACGACCAGAAGCGACCTGTTTGATCTTGGAGACTTTCTCCGTGCCATAGCGGACAGGGTCTTCGCCACCCTCACCCGAATTGGAACGACCACCCAGTCTATTCATTGCTGTAGCCAGGGCCTCATGCGCTTCGGGTGAAAGGGCACCCAAAGACATCCCGGCGCTATCAAATCGTTTCAGGATATCACTCTCGGATTCCACTTTATCGATAGATAGGGCCTTCTGATCACGGCGCAGTTGAAACATATCACGCAATGACGATACAGGTCGGTTATTACAAAGATCAGCATAGACTTTATAGTCATCATAACTTCCGCTACGTACCGCAGTATGCAGTGTGTTAACTACATCCGGGTTATAGGCATGATATTCTCCGCCGTGCACATATTTCAGGAGTCCACCGGTCTCAATGCCTTTACGTGGAATCCACGCCGAACGATGCAGTTGCTTCTGATCATTTTCCAGATCTTCAAAACGTGAGCCCTTGATACGACTGACCGTACCTTTGAAACACAGTTTCACAACCTCAGGAGCAAGGCCCACGGCTTCGAATAGCTGGGCACCGCGATAACTGGCAATGGTGGAAATTCCCATCTTGGATAGGATCTTATAAAGACCCTTGTTAATCCCTTTACGGTAGCGTTGCGCCAGTCTTGGTTTCACACCATCGGTGATTTCGTTGGTGCGCGTCATATCATTCAAACATTCGTAGGCCAGATATGGGTAAACAGCGGTGGCGCCATATCCTAACAACACCGCAAATTGATGCGGGTCTCGCGCAGTGGCTGTCTCTACTAATATATTGGCATCGCAACGCAAACCACTATCGATCAATTTGTGATGGACAGCCCCTGTGGCCAGCAAGGCATGCACTGGAAGCCTGTCTTTGTTGATCTCTTTATCCGATAGAATCAGAATCACTTTGCCACTGCGCACGGCCTTGACCGCTTGTTCAGTGATGTTTTCGATTGCGGCCTTCAGACCAACTTTCGGATCGTAGTTCAGATCAATCTTGTGATGGGCGTAATCCGCATCTTTAATCGCCAAGAGCTGATCGAATTTCCCTTTTGATAACACGGGAGAATCCACCAAAAGACGCGCAGCATGATCTTCTGTCTCTTCGAAAAGATTTCTTTCCTTCCCGAAGCATGTCTCCAAAGACATCACGATTTGTTCCCGCAATGGATCTATGGGTGGATTGGTGACTTGCGCAAATTGTTGTCTGAAATAGTCATACAGCGAACGGTTTTTCTCAGACAAGACTGCCATGGGTGTGTCGTCTCCCATAGAGCCCACGGCTTCTGCGCCTGCCTCGGCCAATACGCGCAAGACTTGATCCCGCTCTTCGAAGCTTACCTGGAACTGCTTTTGGTACACAGAGACAGTCTCTGTATCCATGGCCGATTCGCTGACACTACGGTCATCGATCAATCGCGCCTCCAGGCGTTTTGAACGGGTGTTTAGCCACTTGCGGTAAGGCTGGCGCTTGGCAAGCATATCGTCGATTTGCTGAGGTGAGAGCAAGTCTCCGGTGGTGATATCCACCGCCAGCATTTGCCCAGGCTTGAGCCTGCCCTTCTGCACAACATCGGAAGGATTGTAGCTGTAAACACCGATTTCCGAGGCCAGGGTGATGTGCCTGTCCTTGGTGATTACATATCGCGCCGGGCGCAGGCCGTTTCGGTCCAGCGCACAGGCGGCATATCGACCATCGGTCATAACCAGGCCGGCAGGGCCGTCCCAGGGCTCCATATGCATGGAGCTGTATTCATAAAATGCCCGTAGATCGTTATTCATGGTATCAACGTTTTGCCACGCAGGGGGAACCAGGTGACGAATTGCACGGAAGATGTCCATCCCGCCCGCCATCAGTGCCTCCAACATATTGTCCAGGCTGTTAGAGTCTGAACCCGTCAGACTGACGACCGGACGTATGTCTTCCATCGGCAGATTGGGCGTTTCAAATTTGTGTCCCCGAGCCACGGACCAGTTGCGATTACCCTGGATAGTATTAATCTCGCCATTATGGGCCAGATAACGGAACGGCTGTGCCAGACGCCATTGGGGCCAGGTATTGGTAGAAAATCGCTGGTGAAACACGCAAATTGAGCTGGCCATGCGCTCATCACCCAGATCGGTGTAAAACACCGGCAGGTAGTTGGGCATGATCAGACCCTTAAAAGACAAGACCCGTGAACTTAGACTAGGTATATAAAAGGTGGGGTCCTTGGGCTCAATGGCCTTTTCAGTCAGTCGCCTGGCTACGTAGAGCTTACGCTCAAAATCGGCCTCGCTAAGTCCGGCGGGTGCATTCACAAACACCTGCTCAATATGGGGCATGCTCTTGAGCGCCTCTTCTCCACAGGCGGAGGGATCGGTGGGTACCACTCGCCATCCGGCCACGGCGAGACCTTGGGCAGCAATGTTCGCCTCCAATGAATCGCGGGCCATATCTGCCAACTCTTTGTTTGTATTAAAAAATACGCAACCAGCGGCAAATGTGTCGGCTAGGGATATATCCGTTTCGTCTGCGACGGCCCGCAAGAAACCGATGGGCAACTTCATTAATAAGCCGCATCCGTCTCCTGTCTTACCATCCGCTGCAATCGCGCCACGATGCGTTAAACGCCCTAGTGACTCGATGGAGGTTTGGACCAACCAGTGACTGGCGACCCCGTCCATATTGGCGATTAGACCAAATCCACAGTTCTCTTTTTCGAAGCTGGGGCTGTAAAGCCCTGATAATTCATTCATATTCATGATATTTATTTCGCGCCCGGCAGCGTAGTGTGACTTCTTTCCTTCCCATCCCTATTCTAGCCTGCGGCAAAGACCTGAGGCAAAAGGCCCAAAATTATACTTTTCATAACCCTACGGCGCAATGCCGCATAAAATCTTAAAATGCTGGTATTCACTGCGGGAATTTCGTATATTTTTATCCAATAGCCGCCCGTAGTACGGAAGCCTGATAAAAAAGCGGAATCGCATAACTGGTCGCAGGAGCGGATGAGGGAGAAATCACCTAACTTGCTGAGTTGGAATGGTTAAGCAGTGGTTAATCTGCCATTGCTTTAATACGAGGGTAACGCGGATAACAACTTACATTGGATCAGGAAAATAATCAGGACTTTAGAAATGCAAAATCTACAAAAACCAATCGTCAATGCATGGTATACAAATCTGACCGGCCAGCTTTTCCGTGTAAAAGCGCTTTCCTATGAACGTGAAGGCTTATCTAGAATAGTGATCGTTTATCTCGACGGAAAACAACAAATAATAAATCGTCAGGAATGGGAATGCTTGAAGCTGATCAAGCGAGCTGTGTCCAAACGTGATCCATCACGTGAGATTCACCGCCCTATTTAGTTTAGAGAATCGATAGTTGCCGGTAACTTGCGTACCGGCAACTTTAAAAATCCACGTCTCTAGCTTTTCCCTGCCTTGCTTAATCGCTGTTTGAGAATATCCAGATATTCCTTATCATCTGGCATCCGTTTATCTTGCTGTGCACGCCACATCACATCCCCTAAACACTCCATCATTTGATGGCTCACGTCATGCGGGTCTGGATAAACTGACTTGAACTTGTTAAATATTTCAAGAATTCCATCTGGTCGCCGCGTAGAAAGCTGTTCTTCAATCGCGATATGAAGCCCCATATGTAAAAATGGATTGGCCTCGCCTAGCTCTGGCGAGAAATCTTTATCCAGATTATCCAGATTCGCAAGATAGTGGTGATATTCGGGATGCAGTTTAATTACACTGGCGATCTGACTCTCCAATGGAGTCAACTCTTCCTCTTTCAACACCTTTTGCCAGGTGTCGAAAAAAAACTGTCGGATTTGATTACGATCCTGTCCAAACATGTTCAAACCACTTCTTTCGCTTTTTTAACTGACTTTTCTTTAAATTCACACAAATCGATAATGAAACAACGCTCACAGTGCGGCTTACGAGCCGTACACACATATCGCCCGTGTAATATTAACCAGTGATGCGCATCTTTTTTAAATTCTTCAGGCACAAATTTCAATAAGCCCTTCTCCACTTCCAAGGGAGTTTTTCCCTTGGCGATACCGACACGATTGGAAACACGAAAAATATGCGTATCTACTGCGATGGTAGGCTCACCAAACGCCGTATTCAATACCACGTTTGCAGTCTTGCGGCCCACGCCTGGCAGCCTTTCCAATTCCTCTCTCGTACGCGGCACCTCTCCGTTGTGCTCTTTCACCAGTATCCTGCAGGTTTTCATGATGTTTTCGGCCTTGGTGTTATAGAGCCCGATCGTTTTTATATAAGATTTCAGCTTACGCAGACCCAGGGCAATGATGGACTCCGGGGTATTGGCCACCTGATAAAGCACAGTCGTCGCTTTGTTCACGCCCACATCGGTTGCCTGCGCTGAAAGAATTACTGCTATCAATAACTCAAAAGGTGTTTGATAGACTAGTTCCGTGGTCGGTTCAGGATTGGACTGACGAAGCCGGGAAAATATTTCTGCGCGCTTTTCTCGATTCATAACACCAGCTCATAAAACGACATTCGACGCCTGCCAAGCCCTGAGCTCTCCGAACGAGTAGCCTCGTTGCGAATTTATCATGCTATTTCGCAACACTTTCACTATTCAAATCCACCAAATCGCGCGCAAGTTCTTTTTTCGTGTTTTGTTTTTTACTTTCAATTAGATTCTTTAGGGCGATAAGAAAACCCAGCGCAAAAAAAGCGCCCGGAGGCAGGACCGCAAGCAAGAAGCCCCTGTAGTCTTCAATAAGGGTAATCTGAAAATCGCGAAACCCTTCACCAAACATCAGCTGAGCGTGCGCGAACAGGGTGCCCTGACCAATAATTTCTCGTATACTGCCGAGCACTAATAACACCAGGGTAAACCCTAGACCCATCATCACGCCATCTAGAAGGGCCTTTGGAACGGTATTTTTACTGGCAAAGGATTCTGCTCTAGCGATAATGGCGCAATTGGTAACAATCAAAGGAATAAAAATTCCCAGTATCTTGTACAGCTCATGCCAATAGGCATTCATTGCCAATTCAACAGCGGTAACAAAAGAGGCAATGATTAAAACATAGATCGGAATTCTCAACTCACTACGAACCAGATTCCGGATCATAGATACCGCCACATTCGAACCGGCTAACACCAGAATAGTCGCCAAACCCAGGCCCAAGGCATTAATAAATGTTGATGAAACCGCCAGGAGCGGACACAAACCCAAAATTTGAATCAAAGCCGGATTATTGTGCCAAATCCCGTCTAGACTTATTTTTTTAAAGCTGCTTTCTTTAACCATGATTATTCCTAGCTCTGAGGTAAAATAGAAAAAAGCAATTGCTTATGAATTCTAAAGAAACGCAAAGACTTGTACACAGTCCCCACCACAGCCCTAGGCGTGATCGTTGCGCCGGTAAGCTGATCAAATTCACCACCATCCTTTTTTACCAACCATTCTCGCTCAGATGGATTCGTTAAAGACTTGCCCTCAAAGATTTTAATCCAATTTGACTTTTCTGATTCTATGGCATCGCCAAGCCCAGGCGTCTCTTTGTGAGCAACCACTCTAACCCCAAGCAAAGTGCCATCCCAACGGATGGCAACCAGCAATTTAATTGCGCCACTGTATCCGTCTGGCGCCACCACCGACAAGATGGCAGCAACCGGCTGCTTGTCTTTTGTCGCCAAATAAGCTGTAACCGGTTTTTCGCGATAGGAAAGTGTTTTGCTTTGAACATCCACCCTATCCGTATATAAATCATTATCGTGCAACTCTGGCGGCACCAATACATGCAAACTATTTAGCAGGACTTGTTTCTCATTCTCAGCAATGCGCTCCTTGGTATTATCATAGGTGACAGCAACCAAGCCACTCGCTACTATGGCAAAGGCCGCGAGCATCACACCGCCTAACCCCATATTTTTTCCTACGCCAGGCCTACTTTTTTCCATACCCAAAAACTCGATTACGCGTGTAGTAGTCTATGGTAGGTGCGCACATATTCATGATCAGCACCGCAAACGCAACCCCATCGGGGTAACCGCCCCATGCCCTGATTACATAGGTGAGCACACCAATACTCACACCATAGATTACTCTACCTCGATTTGTGGAGGGTGCAGTGACTGGGTCCGTTGCGACAAAGAAGGCTCCCAACATGGCGGCACCCCCAAAAAGGTGAAACACCGGCGAAACATGATGTTCAGGATCGATCGCGTAGGTAAGCCAGGCCATCATAAACAGCCCCAACAGAAATGAAACCGGGATATGCCAACTTATCACTCGTTTATAGAGGAGTAAAATGCCCCCAGCAAGAAACCCAATACTGACCCACTCAAAGCCCACGCCACTAAGATTGGTGAGTACAGCACTATCCGCCCAAAACGACTCAAGCTCCACTTCCAGCGTAATTTGTGTTTTTACCAGGTCGAGGGGAGTCGCTCCCGTCATGGAATCCATACTCAGATGAGCAGGTGGCACTGAGTTGAAAAAGAAATAGAGCATCTCGGAAAAACTTGCCCTTTCCGAAGCCAGCACAATGGGTTTAATCCACGTTGTCATTTCCAAAGGAAACGAAATCAGCAAAACAGCATAGCCCACCATCGCCGGATTAAAAGGGTTATAACCCAAACCACCGTAGAGATGTTTCGCAATGACAATCGCGAAGATTACTCCTATGGCGATCAGCCACCAGGGTGACATCGGAGGAATCGATAAGGCCAGCAAAATTGCTGTCACACCCGCACTTCCGTCTTTTAAAAAAAGCCCCAAGGGTTTTTTTCGAATCACCAGAACTAGCGCCTCACAAATATATGCAACGATCAGCGCAAAAACGATATTGACCATCACTCCCCAGCCAAAAAACCACACATAGGCAGAAATACCGGGAACCAGAGCAAGCACAAGCAACAACATCATACGGGTAACGCTGTTGTGACCATGAAAATGAGGCGAACTGGGCGTATTAAACATGTGCTATTCCGCCCCCTCGTTATGCGGTTTATTCTTGGCGCGGGCCTCGTCTATCGCTTTAATTTTTTCCTGCTGATCCGGGCTCAGATTATCTGTATTTTTCGGCGCAATATTCTCTTGCTTTTTCTTGGCATTCACTCGCTCCATCGCTGCCAGAATCGCGGCCTGCTTGGGATCAGTTTTTGTTACCTTTCCAGTTTTTAACTCGGGCTCATCCGTTAGAGATTGCTTTTTCTTTTTGAGTCTTTCTTCTTTTTCCGCCTTTTCTCTTTCTAATCTGGCCTGGCGTGCTTCAAAACGCTCCCTGGCCAAATCCGATTTTTTGGTTTCCCTGTCATGGGCCCAGATTTCTGATTTGGCGTAGCGATAGTATTGAACCAGAGGAATCTTGCTCGGGCAAACATAATCACAGCATCCACACTCTATGCAGTCGAATAAACTGTACTCTTGGGCCTTCTCAAATTCCTTGGCCTTCGAATACCAATACAACTGCTGCGGTGTAA
>JAOUPJ010000126.1 GCA_029879945.1 Gammaproteobacteria bacterium | reverse complement strand
TATCTTTGATGAGCACCAGATCATGAATATAGAAACGAAAATCCTTTAGCGCAGCACTCGTTCCCACTGTACCAAGACCGGTCAGCTCAGTATCACAGTTAATGGGAAGTCCGTTTGCTTGCGCCTCAAAAACAATTGACACGTTTCTATGATTTTCCACATCGCTCGTTTCAGCACATCCGGACAATATCCAGGCAACTAAAACAATCATTTGAAACAGAAGAGTTTTGCTTTTCAACATAAGTCTATCGGGGTGTTATCGTGGTAAACAGGAGATTTCAACGGGTAAGAGAGCTTATGGTAAGGGACAAGGCTTAAATAAGTATTATTTCCTGAAGAATTAGAATAGAACTAAAAGTGACATAAGCCCTTTATTCACAATAGTTTGAGACTCTAGTTGCTACTACAAATTTTACTCAGATCACGAAGTATGTAGCTGAGAAAATTCCTCAGCAAACTACATAGGACACTAAAGTGGCTGGATAGGACAATCAGTTTTATCAGGGGTGTGAAACGAAAACGGCAATACAGCTTTTGACGTTGTTTAAATTAATTTCTAGTCTAGTAAACAATCTTCATAATTCGAATACAGGAATCCAAATAGAATCGCCAGGCGTTTTCAATCTCATTATTGATTTCAGGATCATAGTTTCGGACGACGGACATCAGCGTTTGGAACCACACATCATAATCTTTTGGATTCAAACCCAAATCGTGGTGTCGACTGGAAAGCGTAAACCAATATTCTCTTAATTGGTCATTCGCTAATACGTTTTCTGTAGAATCCAATAAATTCAGAGCCTGATCCAGCATGTTCTTGCGAGTTTCATGTTCGACAGACGCAAACAATTCAGCCCCTTGGGGTAATTTTTGAATAAGACGGCTATAGAATTCCTGATAGAATGAAGGGTATTTTTGGTTATTGAGGCACCGGCTCCTGCTCTCCAGGAACACCTCTTCTAACCTTGTTGTCGCCTCTTTATCCATATAGTTTTCACGGCAATGTATTGGAACGAGTATACAAAATAGTTAGTGGATTTTCCATTTATTTCGAAAGGTTTATAGGCAAAAAGCCTAAAATTAGCAATAAGGTAGACAAACAAAACCCCTGGATTATTGAGAGTGCGAGGACTAGATTCGACAGCTAAACTAGGGGAAAGCGAGTTCATCCATGAGACAGACGCCATGCGCCAGCACCCCTTGGACCCGAATACATGACGGAAAAGCCCTATTCCTACACGAGACTCTCCTCAGACGAGGCTGCGCGCCTGGTCCAGAGAAGCTATTCCTTGACTAGAGACGTGCGCTGTCAATTTTATACGGCAGGACTGCATGACAACTACCTAGTCGAAGACGGGAATGACCGGTACATACTCAGAGTCTACCGAAACGGGTGGCGAAGCAAGGAAGAGATCGGTTTCGAACTGGCCCTCATCGCTTTTCTCAATCAGCAATCGACACTTCTTGCCAGACTAGTCCCAGATAAGGACGGAAATTTGAGCGTTGAAATGGATGCTCCGGAAGGAAAGCGATACGCGGCACTCTTTCAGTATGCGGACGGTGAAGCGCCAGGTAAAGATCACAATGCCGAAGAAGCAGAAATCCTGGGAGAAACTGTGGCACAGTTGCATCACCTCGCCGATGATTTTAAAACCGAGTACAAGCGTTCTGATCTGGAGCTACCCTACTTACTCGATCAATCGATTACACGAATTGAACCGTTTATCGATGAGGATGACCTGGACTATCTCAAGAAGCTGCAAGCGATGCTACACCATGAACTTTCCCGTTTAACGAAGTCCAGAGAAATCTATGGCATCTGTAGCGGAGACGTGAACGCCCACAACTTCCATATAACGCTGGACGATCGTATCACGCTGTTTGATTTCGATCAGTGTGGATACGGGTTTCGGGCCTTTGAGATTGCCAAGTATTTTTCCTCTCTCTACAAAAATCAGCAGGCCAGCCAAATCAGAGAGGCCTTTCTAAGAGGCTATCAAAAAGTGAGAATCCTGGAAAACACGGAATTGGCAACGATCCCCTATTTTGAGATTGTTGCGGTGATCTGGGTGATGGCTATACACGTGGATAACGGGGAATATATCGGACACAAGCATCTGGAAAGCGATTTCTGGGATCAGAAATTTGTCACGCTACGCGAGCTGGGATACGGCGCCGCAAAGTTAATTTAGCCGCCTTATTTTTCATATCATTGCCCATACTTTCAGACTCGATCCAGGCACGCCCTGCACTTCGCGATGCGAGCAGGGTTAAGAGCCCACTAAGATAGTTCCAGTATATTCTTCTTCTAAGTATTACGTATTTGTTCCGCAAAGAATATCACAAATGTTTCCTCAGAATAAATATTACCTAAGATTGCTGGCCAGTGTTTTTCTTGTTCTTCTGCTTGGCGGCTGCTCCTCTCCCTTGGCAAAAAATTATAGGGAGTTTGTCTACTCCAAGCCCACATGGGGGCAGAGTCGGATTGAAATCATTAAGGAAGCAGACCTTGCCAGCACCTATCAAGATTTAACAAATCAGGGCTTTCGCCTGCTGGGTCAAACCACATTCTCAGGTGTGCTTCAAAACACTGACCATATTGAATCGTTCGCCAGAAACGTAGGAGCCACTCTGGTTGTTTACGAATATACCGTAACTGGTGGCACTTCAGAAAAGTATCTGGTGGAATACACAGATCAGACGCAACTTGCATCCAACAATATCTATAAAATGCGGAATAGCGCTGAAATAATCATTCAACGTGAGAACTATTTGCAACGAGTAAGTTTCTTCGGCCGATATTAGAGCCGTCTCAAAGCCGGTCAGTCTTTCCTATGCCTATGCAAAAAAGAAGGGTTATCGTTTGATAACCCTTCAACATTATGTGCGAAGAGAGGATTAATGCACATTAGAAACTCATGGTCATCCCCATGGAAAATCCACTGAGGTCGTCACCTGCAGCATTGGGTTTGTACTTCTCACCGTGACCGGAGCCAGCCAAGACATACTTGCCCTTATCCTTATTGTCTACCGCAGCATAAATTGCGTACAGGGTGAAATCCTTGTCCAGCTTGTAGTCTGCGCCCACTGCGTACAGCAAAGCGCCGGAATCTTTCACATCTTTGTAGTCTTCAGCGATAAAGGTTTGCGCCTTAAGAGACAAATCGCCTATCTTCTGAACCACGCTGAGCCCATAGGCATTCCGTGTAAATTCATTCAGCTTTGAATCCAGAATTTCATACATGGCGTTGATAGCCGTACCACCAAACTTGGCACCGAAACCTGCGCGTGTGCCTGTCCCTTGGGTGGCGGTTAGATTTTTCTGGTCTTCGTAAGCCAGTCCTGCATAGAAACTATCCCCACTATAGAGCAGGCTAAAACTCTTCATTCCTCTGGAGTCACCGGCTGTGGAGGCATCCTTGTCATTATCGTCCCCGGAGGAACCCATAGCCTGTAGTTCGATACCAGCGACCTTAGGAGAAATATACAAGACACTGTTTTTTGCACGAGTGTTGAACTTGTTATCTCCGTTGCCAGCACCTAAAATACCGCGGCGCTCACCAATGGAGTCATGAAATACGCCAGCCTTGCCACCAAAGGATTTGTAAGGAGTATCGTGGTATCCGACCAGCACAGTACCCACATCGTGTTTCAAACCCAGGTATCGATTGCGAGCAGATAGAGGTTTTTCCTCAGCCATCACATCAATTTCATTTTCAAATTTCCAGACTCCCGTAAAACCATGGTTTAGGGCCTTATCACCCTTGAATCCAATGCGGCTGGAATTACTGGCAACAGCTGTTTCTTCACCGGCAGATAGATTCATATGATCAACTGACACATTGGCCTTGCCATAAACAGTAATGCCTTCGGCCGCGCTGGCAGTTGATAGAACAAGCCCGGCGGTGAAGGCTCCAAATAGAATCGTAGTTTTCTTCATCATCTTCCTTCTTGCAATATAACTATTTGATTTCATTAAAGCTGCCCAGGAGGCAGCCCCAAAACTCGTCACAATGTTAATGATAATCATTATCATTCTCATAATCAACAACCCAGATGTAAAACATCCCGCTAAAGTAGCTCCCAATGAGAGGATCTACTGAATTCCCCGGTAAATGCCCACAGTAGTGGCTATTTCTAATTGCTTACTCAGACACGAGTAAGATAGAACTCAATTGTGTCAGATTGGTTAAAGAAAAATGAAAGAGATATGAAGCCTGTTTTGTGAGACTAGCCCAGAGTCTTATTCCACCAATTTGCAAATTCTCTGGCATTGTTAAGTATTGCTACGGCCTCCCCGTTGTCATCTTCGATGCGAATGACCGTTTCATTCTTTAGCACTGTCAAAAGGGTTTGTTGCACAAGTTTTGCTGTGCCATTCTTTTTAGCTTTTTTGAGTGTATAGAGAGGAACGACGTGTTCTTGCATAGTGAGGGGACCTTTTAAAAAACGATAGGATTTATGAATATAGTAGTCGACCCAAAAACAAAATATCTTGAGTGGCATGAACCCTGAGCCCTTTCAAGAGAGCCCTTTCCAGGCCAGTTTCCAGGTGCCCATTTATTCGACTCTGCTGCCCTGTTAGAATAGCCGGAATACATTCACTTTTACAGCGTCATTATGGCTTACTTGGTGGAAGGTCAATTCATTAAAAATTGGGAAGATGTGCGCCTCCACAGCAAGACTATTCATTTCCAATCGAGATCTGTAGGGGAATGGGTTACAGCTGACGAATTCGCACCCAATCGCTTTACCTTGGTTTGCGGCTGGGGAGACCCCTGGAGTCACCGTACCACGCTTGTACATTCCTTTCTACAACTAGGTGGCCTTATTGATATTGTCTATGTCAGCCCTGAGTACGGAGACTTGGGTTGGCGCCTGGAAACTCCAATACAGTCCTACTCATTAGTCACTGATTTATACTTGGCCGAAGATACCTCTTTCACTGGCCGAGTCACAATTCCCCTGCTCTGGGATAGGCTGCAAAACAAGATAGTCAACAATGACTCTTTATTAATTTCAAAAATATTTTGTGAGTTAGCAAGGGAGAATACTGATCTATATCCCTCGGAGAAAACGAAAGAAACGGATTTTCTAATCCAATTCATACACGAAAGAATCAACAACGGAGTCTACAAAATAGGTTTCTCGAATACTCAAAATATCTATAACAAGATGTCTGATTCTTTTTTTAGCGCACTCTTCATTCTCGAACACCGACTACGCAACACCCGTTTTCTATTAGGAAATGAGATAACGCTGTGTGATTTTATCCTGCTACCCACTCTCGTCCGTTTTAATGAAATATACTTTCCATGCATGAAGTGCACAGCTCATAGACTGGAGGATTTTCCCAATTTGTGGGCATATTATCTGGAACTGCTTTCTATGCCCTATATTGCGAACACTATCGACTACCAAAAAATAGTCGCGACCTACTACACATTAGAATTTATTAATCCTTCCATGATCATTCCCAATACTCATAGACAAGAGAATAGTCTCGTTTCAGAGTCGAGAGAATATGAAATCTATACCGCACCCTTTTAGCCGCTAGCAAGAACCACAAAACTCACAATTCCAGTTGCTTCCTTCTTCTATTACTTCATTGAAACAAAAGGAATAGTGATAAATTTTTTCACATTGGCTGCACTGATAAGAACCGATAAGGTTTCGTAGAATTTGAGATTCGCAGCCACATGGTAGCAAATGACATGCTTCAAGCTCTTGCTTTGACAAATGCTTATATTTCTCAATATTGTAGATTGCGCATCCAGACACCTGGTCCACATGGACCTTATTCAAAGGATTATCACAGGCAACACATCCGCATGCCTGTGTACAAGAGCGACCTGCCTTAATACAGGCACAATGTAAGGTATCGCAACCCGTGGTGCACTGACAACAGGTTTCTTCCTTCCCCATTTCCTCTACCTCCTGATTATGTTGTAATTGTGGGTTTTACTAAGCCCTTGATCATTGCCTGAGACACGGCATGTTGCCGGTTACTGGCATTTAACTTAGCTGCTGCATTCCGCAAATGAAAAATCACTGTTCGTTGGGAAATTTCCAAAATCAATGAAATTTCTGCATTCGTTTTCCCTTCACTTGCCCACTGCAAACACTCAATTTCACGCCTACTCAAATTCTGGCCTATATCATCACAATCGGACTTTAATTGCCTCACTACTCCTTCGTGAATTTTCTTCGCATATATTTCAACCTGATTTAGATCAGACGGGTCAATTTTATGTGATGAGGCAGTACTGGAAACGAGCAGGAGTTGTGAGCGGTGACCCCTTTCGTTTGCTAAATTCAGACGTAGGACATTGCTGACCACGTCTTCCTGGGAACTCTCATCCAGAATTGCTTTCACTTCAACACCCTGTTCTCTAGCAAACCCGTTCAAGGTGTCGCTCAAAACACCCGTTGCCACCAGCCGGCCATCGAGTTTCCTCAGTATCCCTCGGCTGTTTTGAACGGCTAAAGCTGGATTGGTTGAACCGTACACAAGTTTGGCGTTTTTGGGATCAGAATCGTGGTAATAATGGTAAAGAAATGATTGAAATCCATATCGTCTACATATTTTTGCGCAGCGTTTGTGAATTTCTTGCAAAGATACTATTTCATTTTCTTCAAAAACGGACTTCTTGCTCACCCCTCATCACCTTCCCCACACCCCCAATAAAATCATATTTTCCCTATTTTTCAGTCAGTTGAGATAATTTCCCTCATTCTAAATCTCCTTCGACCTGTCAGATATTACAGCTGATCTTTTTGTTTTCCACTACTACCATCAATCTTACTTTAGACACAATTGGGAGGGAAGGACCTTGAAAACAAAAATCATTCTATCAATTCTTTTTGGGATAACACTAGCATCTAACACCCCGTTAGCAAGCGAAGAAAGTGACGACGAACACTATCATCACTCTCTGTATAACGGAAAAAATTTGGTGCTAAATGCAAAAGGTGAAGCAGCCGCGTATCCTTGCCAAATTCCCCCAACAGACAGAGGGACTACGGATGCTTTGTGCTTCAATATTCCACTATACAACCTCAAAAATGGTCAGATCGTCGGGACTCTAAAAGATGCCCTGACAGATTTTCGGATAAACGAGGCCTTTCCATCAGGCATCATTGCTACCGTTCGAAGTCACTTTCAATTCCATGATGACGACGAGCATCAGCTACTTGTCACAGGTGTAATCGGGAGTGTTCAACCGTTCCTCGAGGCCTCCACTTCCATGACACACTTAACCGGTTTTATCCCAAACAAAGGAGACAACAATGTGCTGGACGGAACAGGTCGATTTCAAGACCGAAGTGGTACGGTTAGAGAATCGGGTGCGGTAAATCTTTCCAAGTTTACGGGTAAAGGCGGTGACGTAATCGGATTCGATTTAATCTGGGTCATCAATTTCGACTAGCCATTCAGTCCAAACCGAGTCGGCACAGTAAATAGATCTGTCAATTATAGGCAAATTGGGAGCATGTAATGGATAATTTAGCGATTCAAGCAAGTAAAGACACACAAACGATATTAAACCCATCGAATCCGAAGGATATCATTGGAACGGGAATCAGAGAAACAGTAAGACCACATCTGTGGTACCAACTATTCGGTATCTTCTTACTTATTTTTTCGTCTCTTTCTAGCTTCAGTGTCTCCGCAGACTCTTTTTCAAAATTTTCCTGGAGTGATGATGATTCGGGGAACTCACACTACAAACAAACATTGCGGATACATAAGCTTCTAGGGGACTATGGTAAGTATTGGGGAAACTTAGATTCCGCCGCCGTTACTAGTCTTTATACAGAAGATGCCATGTTTTTCGCTCCCGGCGCTTCACCCTTTGTCGGGCATACCAGCATTGACGCCCTGGTAAGATTGCTCATGGATTCCGGCATCAACAATGTTTCACTGGTTGGAGATGAAATTAAGGTCTTTGAACATTCGCATACTGCTTATGTGCTCGGACACTATGAGCTCTATGCTGGCGGCTCGACCGTGGGTCAAGGCCCGTTCATGTTACTTCTGAACTATCAGAATTCTGAATGGAAAATTCACAGAGATATTTTTAACAGCTCTGTTGCCGAATAGTTTGTGAAATATACCAGGGGTTTCCTTTGTCTGACAAACGAGGCCTCTGGTATATTTTCTCAATCCTCTGATAATAGCAAGTATGCGGGAAAACCTACTGGGGCAGTGGTTTTAATATTACGAGTTTGTAATCAGCTAATGCTTTGTCTGATTGCTAATGTGTACAAAATCTCCGTCCACGACATTACCCAGTTTGAATGAACCGACCATCCCGTTGAGATCGGAAGTGAGTGAGGTCAGTTCATGGCTGCACTCCGCAGTCCAGGTCACCGAGTCATAGGATTGTTCTGCCACTGTTTTTATTGATTCCATACCACGTGAGATTTCCTCTGTCGTCGCACTCTGCTCCTCTGCCGCAGCGGCGATTTGTGAACTCATATCACTAATTTTTTCCACGCTCTGGGTAATTTCACTCAATAGGTTTGCGGACTTGTGAGCACTCTCCACGGTGGACTTGCTAATATCATGACTATGATCCATTACACTAACAGCCTGATCGGTTCCAATCGATAGATTGTCTACCACAGCTTTGATCTGCATTGTCGCTTCTCGCGTTCGAGTCGAGAGTTGGCGTACCTCATCAGCCACTATCGCGAATCCCCTTCCCGCCTCCCCTGCCCTGGCCGCCTCGATAGAAGCATTCAGCGCCAAAAGATTGGTTTGTTCTGAAATATCATTGATCACTTGCACCATGGAATCGATTTCTTTGGCATTTTGTTTGAGCTTCGAAACCACTGCGCTCGCACTCTGAACCTCATTGGCAAGTCTATCCATCATGGATACAGAATCCATCACCACTTTCTTACCTTCTGCGGCCTCAATCGCCGCCTGCTGCGCCGCTTGCGCAGTGAGCGCTGTGTTCTGTGCCACTTCTGAAATGGTGGCAGACAGCTGATGCACCGCTATGGATATATCCTGCGTCTCATCAAGTTGTTTCTTTGCCCCCACAGATAACTTATCACTAATGGAATTGAGTCGAGTTGAAGCGCCAGACAAGGTGGTAATACTTAGGCCAAATTTTGCGATGATACTTTCAAAACCGTCCATAAACTTGTTAAAGATAGTAGCAAGATCTCCGGCCTCAGTTCCAATCTCTACGTGTATACGTCGAGTCAAGTCTCCATCACCTCCTTGCTGCGCCGTAGCAATTTGCCACATAGCGTTCATTGTATCAAACATGCCCGACCGCGCACCGTGCTCACTGATATTGAGACCGGCCTGTTCACCCTCAGGATCAACACGAAGAAAGTCGACCATTTTTAGCACACTAAAAAGCAAAACACCGAGTCCAAAACCCCAAACAAATACGGCACCCACACCCAGCAACTGAACACCCAGTTGACTCAAACGATCTGCCAGTGGCAAGGCCGTTACGGGTGCAAATAATGCCAGCGCAATGGTTCCCCAGGCACCGGCAAAACCATGTGCGGGAACAACATTGACCGGATCGTCAATACGAAAAATGTGAATCATCATCCACTCGCTAATCCAGACCACCACACCGGCAACAAGTCCAATAGCGACGGCTCC
>JAOUPJ010000125.1 GCA_029879945.1 Gammaproteobacteria bacterium | reverse complement strand
TCAATGATGAAATTAACTCACCAAACGTGAGGTTAATTTTGGCGGATGGCGAGGCAGGTGGGATCGTATCGATTAGAGATGCGCTCAAGATTGCCGAAGAGCAAGAGCTTGATCTCGTAGAGGTCTCAGCGAATGCGGAGCCACCGGTTTGTCGTTTGATGGATTTTGGCAAGTATCAGTTTGAACAAGCCAAAAAAAATCAGGCAGCAAAAAAGAAGCAAAAGCAGATACAAGTAAAAGAAATGAAATTCCGTCCTGGAACGGAAGAGGGCGATTACCAGGTAAAACTGCGCAACCTGATTCGCTTCTTAACGGATGGGGATAAGGCCAAGGTAACCTTACGGTTCCGAGGTCGTGAAATGGCCCACCAGGAACTCGGCATGGATCTACTCAAACGAGTTGAGGCTGATCTAGGCGAGTTTGGTACTGTCGAACAGTTTCCCAAACTCGAAGGCCGACAAATGGTCATGGTGCTGGCCCCAAAAAAAGTAAACAAGTAGATCTACAGCAGCTTAGGTCGATCTACTGACTGGCAGCCAATAGGGCGAACCAGTTTAGATTAAATAAATGCGGAGTTAGAAATGCCGAAAATGAAAACGCGCAAGAGTGCGTCCAAGCGATTTACAAAAACCGCTTCTGGACGTATCAAATGCAAGCAATCCCATCGTAGTCACATCCTGACTAAAAAGAGCACCAAGCGTAAGCGTCATTTGCGCGCGCCTGCTTCTATTCACGAGTCAGATGTCGCAAACGTAAACCGTATGTGTCCCTACGCTTAAGTCACTACGATAGAGAGGATTGATCCATGCCTAGAGTTAAGAGAGGCGTCACAGCGAGTAGACGTCATAAGAAGGTTTTAAAAGCCGCCAAAGGTTATCGGGGTGCGCGTAGTCGCGTATTTCGCGTTGCCAAGCAGGCTGTTACCAAAGCAGGCCAATACGCCTATCGTGACCGCAGACAGCGCAAGCGTCAGTTTCGCGCCTTGTGGATTACACGTATCAACGCCGGTGCCCGCGAGCATGGCTTGTCTTACAGCCTGTTCATGAACGGTCTGAAGAAGGCTTCTATCGAGCTCGATAGAAAAGTGCTTGCTGATATCGCGGTCTTTGATAAAGACGGTTTTGCACAGTTAGTAGAACAGGCTAAGGCTGGTCTCGCTACTTAACTGCATAGTCCGAGTTCATTAGCCGCAGAAATGCGGCACATGCAGAATAGAAAAGGGGAAGAGCCAAGGCGCTTCCCCTTTTTTCATTTTAGAAAAAGAAGAGTTTGATCGAATGGAACAAGAACTAACGACGCTCGTCGCCACAGCAAGCAAAGAGATCAATGAAACGGCTGATCTAAAAAAGCTGGACGACATACGCGTACATTACATGGGAAAGAAGGGGCTGCTCACCGAAAAGTTGAAAGGCTTGGGTAAGCTATCTGCCGAAGAACGGCCAGCAGCCGGTCAGAAAATTAATGAGGCCAAGCAGGCGGTACAGGATGCCCTCAATGCCAGACGCACCCAGCTAGAAAACGCGGCATTGAACGAAAAACTGGCCCATGAAGCGGTGGACGTCACTTTGCCAGGGCGTGGCCAAAGCGTGGGGAGTCTGCATCCCATCACCTTGAGCATGCAACGCATCGAAGAGTTCTTTACTCAGATGGGTTTTCAGGTGGCCGATGGCCCAGAGATAGAGGACGAGTACCACAACTTCGAGGCCCTCAATATTCCTCAGAATCATCCTGCGCGTGATATGCAAGACACTTTTTATTTTGGCGACGGTTCGCTGTTAAGAACTCAAACCTCGTCAGTGCAAATTCGCGTAATGGAAAATGGTAAACCACCCTTTCGCATCATTTCACCGGGGCGCGTTTATCGATGTGATTTTGATATCACTCACACACCCATGTTTCATCAAGTGGAAGGCCTGTTGGTAGATAAAGACGTGTCTTTTGCCCAACTCAAAGGCACGCTTGCGCAGTTTATGCAGCGCTTTTTTGAAAAAGACGATCTACAATTACGTTTTCGTCCGTCCTATTTTCCCTTTACCGAGCCTTCGGCTGAGATTGATATCCAGTGCGTCATGTGTGATGGCCACGGCTGTCGCGTCTGCAAACAGAGTGGCTGGTTGGAAGTGGGAGGCTGTGGCATGGTCCATCCCTTTGTGTTGGACAATGCTGGCGTCAACTCTGAAGAATATCTCGGATACGCCTTTGGCATGGGTGTAGACCGCCTCGCCATGTTGCGCTATGGCATCAACGATTTACGTTTGATGTTTGAAAACGATTTGCGTTTTCTCACACAATTTACTTAAAACGAATTTGGAATAGTCTTTCATGAAATTCAGTGAAAAATGGTTAAGGGAGTGGGTAAGCAGCGAGTGGGCGACGGATCACTTGTGTGAAAGTTTTACCATGGCTGGTCTTGAAGTAGACGGCATAGAACCGGCTGCCCCCGCGTTTGACAATATTGTTGTTGCAGAAGTGTTAGCGGTAGAAAAACACCCCGAGGCAGATAAGCTGCAAGTGTGTACTGTCAATGCAGGTCAAAGTGAAAACCTGTCTATCGTGTGTGGCGCGAAAAACGTACGTGCCGGTATGCGTGTGCCCTGCGCTTTGGTTGGCGCACAGCTTCCCAGCGGGCTGAAAATCAAAAAGGCCAAGTTGCGCGGCGTCGAATCGTTTGGAATGCTGTGTTCCACCGAAGAGATCGGGATTTCCGAAGCGGCTGAAGGCCTGATGGACTTGCCCAGTGATGCCCCCATCGGCACTTCTATACGGGAATATCTGCAACTGGATGACACTATCATCGACGTAGACTTTACGCCCAATCGGGGAGATTGCCTGAGTATTCGCGGCATGGCCCGTGAGACGGGTGTATTGGACGACAAGGCCAAGCTCACGACCCCCAAGACCGAGAAGGTCGTTCCGACCATCGATGACGTGTTTGGCGTGAAAATCAACGCCTCAGAAGACTGCCCCATCTATCTGGGACGCGTCATCAAAGGGATCGACCCCAACGCAAAGACACCGCAGTGGATGCAGGAGAGGTTGCGTCGCTCGGGTCTGCGCAGTATTAGTCCCCTGGTGGACGTGACCAATTATGTGCTGATGGAAATGGGTCAACCCATGCACGCCTTTGATCTGGACAAGCTCAGTGGTGAGATCATCGTGCGGCGAGCCAAGGATAAGGAAAAGGTCAAATTACTCGATGAGTCTGAAATCGAGCTGGACGCCGATTGTCTGGTCATTGCCGACAGCAAACAGGCCCACGCCTTTGCCGGTGTAATGGGAGGGCTTGAGAGCGCTGTCACAGCGAGTACCCGCAATGTCTTTCTCGAGTGTGCCTATTTCAATCCAGACACCATACGCGGGCGTGCACGTCGTTTTGGCATGCAAACGGATTCGTCTTATCGCTTTGAGCGCGGTGTGGACTTTACCCAACAGCATGAGGCCATGGAAAGGGCAACGCAACTGGTATTAGACATCGCAGGTGGTCAGGCAGGGTCTATAATCGATGTGACTGTTCAAGAGAAGCTACCGGATCGCAATGCCGTTGCCTTGCGTCGCGAACGGGTGAAGCGCGTCTTAGGTATTGAACTACAAGATGAAATTGTCACAGGCGTGCTGCAAAGGCTGGGCATGAAACTTGAATCTGCAGACTATGGATGGCGAGTCATTCCACCTTCTCATAGGTTTGATGTCGTTATCGAGGCAGATTTGATTGAAGAGATTGGCCGGGTTTACGGTTATAACCGCATACCCATGTTGTTACCACTAGGTGACTTGACCATTGCACCGCGACCTGAAGGTAAGGTTACTGTGCACAGGATTCGATCATTGTTGGTCGATAGAGGATATAACGAAGCCATTACCTATAGTTTCGTGGATCCTGAAATCGAAAAACGGATTAATCCTGATCAAAAGGCCAAGGAATTAGCGAATCCCATCTCAAGTGAGATGTCGTTAATGCGAACCAGCTTGTGGTCCAGTCTCTTGAAAACGCTAAGTCACAACTTGGCACGTCAGCAAAACCGAGTGCGTATTTTTGAAATAGGTAGACGGTTTTTGCAGCAAGATACTGGTTTGCGTCAAGAAACTGTTGTGGCGGGTGTGATTTACGGTGGTGTTAATCCCAAACAATGGGATGGAGAAAATGCGGCTGCGGATTTCTTTGATGGAAAATCTGATGTAGAAGCCATTTTTGCATTGACTCACGAGGCAGGTGAATTTATCTTTAGCAGTGAAGTTCATCCCGCACTACACCCAGGTCAAAGCGCCTCGATAAAAAGAAATGGAGAAAGAATTGGGTGGTTAGGAACGCTGCATCCAGAGGTACAAAAGGAACTAGATCTCACCGCGTCTACGGTGGTGTTTGAGATTTCTTTAGATGCCCTTGGTGTCAGTGGTATTCCAGCATTCAAATCGATATCCAAGTATCCTTCAATCCATCGCGATTTGGCGTTGGTGGTGGATACAAACACCGCGGCTGCAGATGTGATAAACACTGCGAAAAAGTCGGGTGGTGATCGGCTGAGAAGTGTGCAGGTGTTTGATGTGTATCAGGGCAAAGGGGTTGCCGAAGGCAAAAAAAGTCTTGCAATTTCCCTTATGATTCAGGATGATACACAAACCCTCACGGAATCAGAGGTGGAGCAGCTCATTACTGGAGTTCTCGATTCGCTTAAGAAAACTTTGGGTGCTACTTTAAGAGATTGAGTTATGGCCTTAACTAAAGCAGAAATGGCGGAACGGTTGTTCGAAGAGCTTGGGCTAAACAAGCGTGAAGCCAAAGAGTTAGTCGATTTGTTCTTCGAAGAGATTCGAGGTGCGCTGGAAACCGGTACTAACGTCAAGCTATCTGGCTTTGGCAACTTTACCTTGCGGGATAAGAGTCAACGTCCGGGTCGAAATCCTAAAACTGGCGAAGAAATTCCAATTACAGCGCGTCGCGTTGTTACCTTTCGTCCTGGGCAAAAACTAAAGGCGAGGGTAGAAGCGTATGCTGGAGCACAACAAGGCGACCAGCCCACAACATGAGCTGCCGCAAATCCCGAATAAGCGCTACTTCACCATAGGCGAGGTAAGCGATCTCTGTGGGGTAAAACCCCACGTCCTGCGTTATTGGGAACAGGAGTTCCCCCAACTCAAGCCCGTCAAGCGTCGTGGCAATCGGCGATATTATCAACACGGTGATGTGATGCTCGTAAGGCAAATACGTGGGCTGCTCTATGACGAAGGCTTCACCATTGTCGGTGCACGCCAGAGGCTTTCTGGTGACGATGCCAAGGAAGACAAGCTACAGCGTCACCAACTGGCCAAGCAACTGCGGCAAGAGCTGGAAGACGTGTTGGGCATACTCCGACGCCCTAGAGCCCAGTAGACTGTATCTTATTGGTAAATGGCAAATTTTTGGCATGAGGACTTGCTCAGTGCCTATTTTCTATGCTTTTCATCACCCCCAAAATAGGCTACTATAGCGCCTCTTTCGAACGGACCCAATCTGAGTCTGTTCATCGTGTCGGGGCGTAGCGCAGCTTGGTAGCGCATCAGCATGGGGTGCTGAGGGTCGGAGGTTCAAATCCTCTCGCCCCGACCAATTTGCTTCTTCTCACATTTATAGTTTTCCCAGTTCAAATTGAGTTTTTAGTTGGCGTTCGGATTCCCGGCCAACCTGCGGTCGGCCTTCAGCCAGCTGCGAAATGACATTTAGTCATTTCGGTCTGGCTTCACCCTCTCGCCCCGACAAAATTACTTCCTAAAATCAATAAGTTAAAATTATCCCGTTTTTTCTGGTCTATTACTCTTCGCAGCTCGGCGTTGTTAGGTTTGAGCTTTCGACTCCGTCCTGAACTTCCCGGCATACCGAAATAGCTGTCCGAATAGGGGATGAGTCAGTCGAAAGTCCATGGCAAAATGGTTTTCATCCAGCCCGACTTCTTCAATCGTTGTGTGCCCTAGAACGAGCGCTTCAGGGATAGGAATGAGGAGACTGCCAAGTTTTAGAATATAACTTCTTCCACTATAAAGTAGTTTACCGTCTTCCACTTTCACTGCCATGCGTAATCCTAAAAAGGGATTCACGTATTCAATCAGCTCATTTCCACCTGTATAAACCCATCGGCTTCGAAAGATCAGCGTTTTTCCATTGGGGAAGGTAATGGTGCGTCTCCAGTGTTGAACTCTATTCGCTAAGGTTTTCTCTACCGTCGTAGGAATTTCTTTCCCGCGCTTGTTAACCAACGCACCAAACAGTCTTAAAAAGTTAAGGTAGTATTGCATGAACCATGGATACTCAACATCAAGCGCACCAATATCGCTATTGTCATCTTCTTGGTAATGCGCCCTGAGAACCGTGGGTAGGGCGTGCCACTGATCACCCAGTGCCTTTCGAATTATGCTGTTGTCATCCATTTTTGTTCCTAGGTGGGTTTAAATATCATCAGTATTACGATAAGCACCATTGCGATAAAGGCCGGTACGCCCAGCCAAAACCAAAACTTGGCGTATCGCCAATAAAGCAAAGGCAAGGGCTTGCCTTCACGCTGTGAGGTATAGGCTAGATCCCGCATACGTATTTGCAGCCATACCACGGGAAGCCAACAAGCCCCTGCGAGTACAAAGAGAAAGATACTACCCATCACCCATGAGGTTTGAACAGGTATATCGTGGAGATGCAGCATTGAAATGCCGGTAACAGGTTGGAGGATTATTGTAGGCGTCGTGAAACACCAATCTGCGAGTACCACGTGTCTATTGGTTTTCGCGATGTGTGCAATGTTCTTGCTACGATCTGCCATCCATTTGTAATAGGCGCTACCGAGCCCCGTCCCAAACAGTAGGACCATGCTTAGCATGTGGACCACTTTTAGGCTAAGGTACGTCACGCGGTTCTCTTCCTAGCAGCTTTGTCAATGAATGTGCACTTGATAGATTACCCGCCTGCAACATGCGCAGATTGTCTGGATGCATAAGTGGAGCAAAGAACTTAAGCAGGTGAGACGCGGCCAGCATAATCGGGTAGGGCATGGAAACGGTAACAAAGCGGCCGCGCTTCTTGAGCTGTCGAAGTCGCTTAAGCCAATCCCGAAAACTCAATTCATTGGGACCAACCACATCAATGGTCTGTTGTGCAGGAACGGAATCAAAGCAGGCCAAAACGGCCGCGACCAGATCGTCCACATGAACAGGTTGTATCCGTTGTATGCCACCCCCGATCAATGGCACGATGGGTAGGCTGGACATGGCTTGAAACATAGCAGTGCTTTGTCCACCTGGCCCGTAAACGAGTGAAGGGCGTAATATGAACCAATCCATGGGCAGGCTGCGCAACACATCGTCTGCGGCGCGTTTACTCAATTGATAGGGCGTGTAGGCGTATTCATCCGCACCCAGTGCCGATATTTGAATGATGCGCTGAACACCAGCCTGCTCGCTGGCCTTGAAAAGTGCGGCCGGTGCGTGATGATGTAGTTCGGAGAAGCGTTGCTTGCGCGTCTCCACAATAATTCCTACGCAATTAATGACAACATCGATCTTTTTTAAATGGGGTATCCAGTCCTCGACATGGGTTAATTGACTAAAGTCAAACCCGTTCTTTCGGCTTACAGCGACAACGTCGTGCCCTTGATGTTGTAGGGCTTTGAGTATGTGTCCACCAATAAAGCCACTACTACCCGTTAACAAGATTTTCATAGCATCTTTCCATTCATCCTGACTTTTGCTCAGTGTAGCGACAAATTCTTACGAAAATCTTCCGAAATGATCAAACAGGAATATATTAGGCAGGGAGGGTGGTCAAGTTTGAGTCGATTCCCTGTTTATCTTACGAAATTTAGCGGGCGTCATTCCGGCAATTTCTTTGAATGCATCGTAAAAATTTGACTGGGAGGTAAAACCGACACTGAGGCCTACCGCCAATACTGAGGCTGAGGGTTCTTCCAAAAGCATCTGCTTTGCTGCCCCTACCCGGTACTCTCTAAGGTAGCGAGAGAAACTCTTGCCGAGCCGTGTGTTGATGAGTTCTGAGAGTTGGTGGCTGGAGAGCCCAAGACGTTTTGCCATGCTATCTAACGACAAGTCTGCCTGCTCAAAAAGAGTTTCGTTTTCCATTAATATAGTGAGTTTTGTTAACATCTCATCACAATCGATATTTTTGAGTGTGGAAACCGCGTATGCTTCACGCGACACTTCGGAAACATCGGAAGCTAGCTGCGGTTTCACAGCAAGGACTAGGCTAACAAGAATGAAAGCGGCTCCGATGGCGCTCGCATAGAGTTGAAAAAATAGAGTTTCACCCAGCAGAGGCAGGCTCATGCCGAGAACTACAACAGAGAGCGCAACAAGAAATACCGAACCAAGTCCAAGCAATTCAAGTTGAAAGCGACTCCGTTGAGCGCGTAGTACATAGATACTGCGTGCCAACCATAGTAAGTAACCCGCACCCATGGCAAACGCTAGTGGTAGGGCAGTGGAGTAAGGTATGAATGACGCCGAAACTATCGGTATCAGATGTAGGGTATCGGATTTCGATAATCTAGATTGAGCGCGCAACAGAGGTCGACTAAAAAGATAAAAGCATGGTGCCACGGAAAATAATAGTATTCGATAAATAGGCTCATGGATAAGGCTCGAACCGTGTTCAAGATACACGAGGTGTATTCCCTGAAGTGTGGCTAATACAGATAACAACAGAATACCCATAATCTGAGATTGCCTTTGCCCATTGTAATTGTTGTTTCGAAAGTGGGTGAGCGCAATGACCAGGGCGTTAAAAAGGGAAAATCCAATTAGTAGGGTGGAAATCATCGTATTCTTTACTACCCATTCAGAGGGGCAATATTAGTCCAAAACACGCTAGAAGTTGACATGGCCTTCGACAAAAGCATTAATTTCGTCAATCACAGAGGATATGTCCCCAATGGATATCTCCTCTTTTCGTTTGAAGGCCTCCCAGCGTTTTTGGTGTGCCGTTTTGCATGTCTGGTCGATCAGTCCAATTTCAGTTTCTAGTTGTTTGAACGTCTCCTGTATAGCGCGTTTAAGCTTACTGCTGTCGAGTAAGTCATTCAAGATGAGGTTATGGCAGTCGTAGAAATCCTTCATACGACCGTTGATTTCCCCTAGATAGATAATCGCTTCGTACTTTTCGGAAAAGATATATTCTGGTGGATAGGCTTGTAGCGACACGGAGGACTCGAAGAGGGGTTTGTCTGATTGGAGTAGCTCAATCTGCAGTACGCTGGGTCTGACCACATCTCCAACGCCGATGTCTATTGAAATAGGCTGTTGAATTTGGCCGAGCTGCCCCTGAACCCGGATACGGTAGCCGGGGTATTTCTTATGTGTTTCTGATAGTGTGCTAACGTGTGTTTGACTAAAAACAAAATCATCACCGATTTCAATGGAAGCGATCTCATCAATCACGTTTTTTACAACGTCCACATTGCCATCGACAGCTTTCAAAAGAAAATCGATATCCTTGGTGCTACGGCCTAGGTCGATGAACTGAGCGAGACACATACCCCCTTTAAAGATCAATTTATCAGCGTACTTGGACTTGCTTATACGAACCAGAAAGCGCGTAAGCGCCTAACCAACTACACCCTATACAACCTGTGTTCAGTCATCTAAAGTCACTGTTTTAGAGATCGGGAGGGTGAGCCGTG
>JAOUPJ010000432.1 GCA_029879945.1 Gammaproteobacteria bacterium | reverse complement strand
CCGTCCATGGCACCAAATTCATTCAAGGTAACATCTTTTTGCTCGTGCAAGAGCTTACCAAGTGGGTCGTGTATCCGTAATTGATAGCTTTCTTTTTTGGGTGACACCCAGTGCTCGTTACTTTGATCGCGAACATAAATTTTGTATTTGATTGAATCACCCAGCTTATAGACACCCTGCGCCGTAGTGCCCCAGGCTTTCATGTGTCGATACTCTGGTCTATGCCATCCATGGCTGGTCCCATAGCTATAATCGAGTGGTAACACTGCGATGTCATTCTCTTTTACAACTTTGACAAAAAACCTGATATTGTCTCCATAATTACTATTAAAAACATTTAGATTTGGATCAAACGCGATAAAACCCGGTAGTGTTGCAATCCCGTCGTGATTGCTTGTCCCTTCGACCATTTCCTTACTCGCGTTCTGAAGTGATTTATAGTATCCCCTCAATAAACTAACTTTTGCGTTACTCACCGGCTTACCAGTAGAAAGCTCCGTTACCCATACCAGAGAGTTGAAATGGCCAATCTTAGCGTGCACTTGATAAGGAGTAACCTGGGCAAAAAAATCCTTTTCTCTGCCATACACATTGCTTGCATGGTCAAAGCTGTAGTTAGAAGTAGCATTTATTTTTCCATACACAACACCACTTTCATTTTCCAACATTTCCCGAATCTGTAGCGGTGAAAGAAATGTCACATCTTCCACCTCTGGGACCGGGATGGAATGAGTACCATTGGTATTTTTTGTGGAATCAGAGCGCACAGTGGCGTAGTTGGCCGTAATTTTGTTGATGTTTGTTACATAGGCACCTACATCACTGTCGATATTTTTTTCAAGCACGGTATTGGGATTGGGCGTCCAAAAACTGGCCGGGCGATGGTCGGTAAAAAAGCTGTAATTCGACGCTGCCCCCGGGTTTAATTTTCTTCCGAATTCGTCCTCAAAACTCGAAAGCGCAAAAACAAGTGAGTATTTTTCATAGGCCTTGAGATTTTCTGGAATCCAAACCTTGTATTGCGCATTTGCGCGATGGGGATAATTCAGTGAAATCGAATCGCGTACGTTCGCCCAAGGGTTGTAGTCGGTACGCCCCCCATCCAAACGGGGATCAAATTGAACATGGTCTCGCACAATGGAATTCTTTACCGGTGCAGAGAAGACCAAAGCGGCACTGGTATTGGGTATACAGAGTTCGCTGGTATTGTTTTCGATACTCTTGATATCAACATTGCTATGCATCCTAGCTTTATCAATCAAGATCCAATTACGGCCTCCCACCGGCCGACATTCCACACCCAAAAACTCAAATTCCGGAAAGGTACGAAACGTTACCACCACTCGATCTTCGGTGCCCGTCATCGGACCATCGGCAGAAACCAAACCTGGGGCGATTTTTAGAAGAACGTCTTCATTTAAGCCCAGTTCCCGTTGAGGCATAAGCAACCAGATGCGTCTTGCCTCTTCGCTTCCAACTTGTTTTGTTTGATTATCAGGTTTGGTATTTTGCGAATACCCACCTCCGGCCCAGGCCGGCAATGTTCGCCCCATCTCATCAGGCATTACTTCCGCAGCAACATCTGAGCTACTCAAACCCCCAAAGCTAAACAGCTTTTCAACACTGCTGCGCACCACAGATTGATTAAACGTAATTTGAATCAAGGGTTTGCTCGGTGAAAGCCAATGAACGAAACTGGCGTAATTGACCTTGGGCCTTTCCGTAATAAAGCTATGACCCTTCATTTCTGCCATGGTCACCCCTGATTCTGTTTTAATCCCAGGTTTGACCTTTATTAAATAGTGCGTGGCTGGCTTTAGCCGCTCTTGGGATGACAACTGGCAGGCAAGCGCACGGCTATTCAGCCAACGCCAGGCACAATTCACTGCCGGCGTAATCTCAATCGGTATTTCACTGGCCTCTCTCTCCATACGTCCAATGGGCACGACATTGCGATCGAACGTGAATACGATCTGAGAACTTGCTCTCACTTCAACCCCTTCAGGCGTTATGCGCGTGATGGTGAGGGGTGAATCGTCGGGCGGCACATCGGCCGAGTCAAAAGGGCCTTGGGCCAGTGCGCTTTGAAGGCCGGCAAAGCAGAGGAGCGCGATTCCACTGCCGCAAAAAGAGACAAATATTCTTCGAATTGTGACCATTTTTAACCTGTTTTCAGTGAACCCAAGCAGAATTAACGCTGTTTTTCACACTGCTAAGGCAAGATAAACGCCACGTTGGGGAAGGGTTTTTTAGAATGGATTCCACTATCGACAGCCAACAAGCCTCGATTTCCACAGAGCCTTGCCTGCTCAATTATTAACCATCACGCTAAAAAGTATTACGACACGCTACTTTCAGTCTCAAAAGCCGATACTGCTTCAATCCCTTATTGATGCATTGAGTTCATGTGTTTAAATTTCCCTTAAGTATGCGTTGAAACCATTCGAAACAAAGCTACACGGACTTGCGCATGCTAAACACGACTCGACTCGTGCACTACAATAAAAGGAAT